>JAJRWW010000746.1 GCA_024276595.1 Myxococcota bacterium | reverse complement strand
TACGTTCGTAAACGCAAACCAGAACCCAACCTACATCCCTCAAAGCCCTCAAGACACCCGATTCCCACCACTTGACCCTCCAACTCCCCTCCCTCATACTTAAGCGGAGGTCCAAAAGTCAGGATGATCCACTTTAGCCACTACGCCCGCCGCCTCCTCAGCCTGACCAAGGGGCTCCACACGGTCATCCTGGTGCGCAACGCCAGCGCCTTCGCCGGAGAGCTCCTCGCCTCCTGACCCCCTCCTGAACGAGACCTCATCCGCGGACACCCTCGGCTCCTCGGCTCCGATGACGCCCACGGGCTGGACGCGAAGGGCAGATGCGTAGCCAGACCAAGAGCACCATAAGCCACAGCCAGGCGCCACCCCAGGGAACGTCGCCGACACCCGAGGCGCATCTGCAGCCCCCCGTTACCACCCCAGGGCTGTGGGTCTCTGTGTCAGCGTCTACACCCCCACCAGCGGCGTCTGCACCCCCACCAGCGGCGTCTGCACCCCCACCAGCGGCGTCCGCCAAAATACCCGCATCGCAAATGCCAGAGTCGACCTCTGGTACGGATGCGTCTTCCGCGGTGCACCCCTCGTCCACATCGCCGTCACAGTCGTCGTCCAAACCATTGAAGCACAGCTCCTGTGCACCTGGGTACACCGCCGGATCCGAATCGTCGCAATCAGCCGTGGCCTCGAAGCCGTCGCCATCCAGGTCTACTGTGAAGCTTCCCAGGCTGATGCTCCCCGTCGCGTCGTTTAGAAAAAACAGGAAGAACTTACTGCCTAGAGCCACAAGCCTCGGGGCCTGGCGCCCTTCGCCAGAGTTGCTCCTTCGCCCCAAGTCCATGGGGGGACCAAAAGTGTTTCCGCCATCGGTGGACAGCGATGAGACCAGATCTGCGTCGTAGGTCTGTGGCGAGTGGGTCATGCGGAGCCCAACAACCAGGACGAGCTGGCCATCCTCTGACGCGGCAATGGCTCCCACGGCAAGGGTGTCGTAAACATCGTCGAGTGCGTCGAGCACCAGGATGTCAGTGGAGATCTGCTTCTGCCCCTGGCTCCCATAGCGGTTATAATAGAGCTGTCCGGCGGCACCGTATAGCAGGTGAAAGCGGCCGAGGCCATCCGTGGCAACATCGGGGCTGCCCCGCCGGCCCGTACCGGCGGAGTGCTCGCTCTGACTCGCCACCATGTCGCCGAAGATGGTCGGTCCAGCACCGGCTGTAAGGGTGTACACTTTCCCCCCTGGATCGCACTTACCCGACGCAAGAAATACCCTTCCCCCTGACGTGCGCATTCGAGTGTTGGTGTCCACCCTGGAGATATCGGTGAAGGTCCCCAGAAATGTATCTCCAGAAGGCTCAAGGGAGAACAGGTGCAAGTCCGTCCATACCCCCACCGCTACCTCGGTGTAAGTGGCGTAGACCTCCCCAGGGCTGGCCCACCCCAGACTCACGATGTAATTGCGCATCCCCCGGCTACCAACCAGATAGTTTATGTCCCAAACGCCGCTGGCGTCGCGCCGCTCATACTGAATGTCATATCCGCCGTCGAGTGAACCCGCCTGGCGGGTGAGCAGGTGAACGCTTCCGTCGTCCCCCACGGCGATAGCCGGGGGGAAACCCAGGGAGAACTGTACCGCGTCACCGTGGGGCTCCCTCAGCACCTCGTTGCCATCGAAGTCGAACTGCCGATACCTCTGGGCAACGAAGTGGATGAGCCCGTCCGGGCCAACCATCGCGTCACTCTGGCAGCCCGGGTCAACCGTCCCGTGAAAGGTCCACTGCTGGGCGCGAGCGGAGCGTGGCAGAGCAAACGTTACCACCAGTACAGCCAATGGGAAGGCGACCGCAACGAGCATCTCGGAGACCGGACCGGAGGGAAGCCGCCGACCGGTGAATCTCCGCCGTCCAGCGCAGGTGGCGAGGTCACGTCCAGCTACGCTCCCGCTGTTGCCAATCTTATTGTTCCTCATATTCATCCGCATCTGAATATGCTCGGTTTCGAATGGGTTTACGATATCAGTAGATCCCTCTTGGGAAAAGAAAGAACTTGGAAGAGGTATTGTCAATAGTTGTGGATCGAGAATCCGGTCAGGCGGCGTCCTTCTGCGTCTCATCTCCTCGTTCCTGCTGAACTCCATCGACGAACGTGACGCCGGCGCAGACGAGCGGCAGCAGCTCCGCACCGGTGATGCGCCGCCAGCGTGCCTGCGCCATGTCGAGCAGCTTGAAGGCCATGACGAGCCCCTTGGTGCGGGAGCCGGCGCCCTTGGTCACATCGACCCCGAAGACGAACAGGGCACCTTGGACCACGCCCTGGCTGTCGCCTTGCGACCACCGGTCAGACCCCAGCGGGCCTTACCGCTCGGAGGTCTCGACCCACCAGACCACGCATCGCCGAAAAAGGACCTTTGCACCGCCGCTGGTGGCTTCTCTCTGCACGCCGCCCGCACCGTGGAGGAGCAAGACCGAGAAAGGCTCGAAGGGCTCTGTCGCTATGGTCTGCGAGCCCCGTTCTCTGCGCGGAGAATCTCCGTGCTCCCGGACGGCAAGGTGCGCCATGAGCTCGCCCGTCCCTGGCCCACGCCCACCGGTGTCACTGAGCTCATCATGGAGCCGCTGCAGTTCCTCAAACGACTCGCCGTCCTACTCCCAGCCCCATTCCAGAATCTGACCAGGTATCACGGGGTGTTCGCAAATCGCTCACGTT
>JAJRWW010000745.1 GCA_024276595.1 Myxococcota bacterium | reverse complement strand
GTTTTCGTGGAGAAAGAGCGAGTGGGCCAGGTGCGCTGGCCGCGCGTGCGAGGCCCGGCGAGCTGGGCCCCCCGGCCGCTGGTCATCGACACCCGCCGCTTTGAGGGACGGCGGACAACGGTGCGCTTCGAGGTGGCAACCACGAACATCGGTGGTCGCCACTTCGCCTTCGATGCGCGTATAGTGCCCTAGATGAGCGCCGAGGAGGAAAGCCCGGGCCGGAGCGCGGCAGCCACCACCGCTGTGCTGCTCCTGCCCTGGCTCTGGCGGCTAGCAGCCCTGGCCGTGTCCCTGCCGGCGCTCGTCGCGCTCTACCATATATTCTGGGCGCGGCTGGCCTACCCCCTTGACCTGGAGTGGATGGAGAGCGGGGTGATGATCGCCGCCAGGCGGGCCGGGCTGGGCGCGCCCCTGTACTCGCCCCCGTCGGTGGACTACACCAGCTTCTGCTACCCGCCCCTGTACCCGCTGCTGCTGGGCTGGCTGGGGCGGGTGTTCGGTCTCTCCTACACCCTGGGGCGGGCCCTGTCGGTGCTGGCATTCACCGCCAGCGTCGCCCTGGCGTTTCACGCCGCCTGTCTCGCCGCTCGAGAGGCGGCCCCCTCCTTGACGCTCCCAGACACCCCCTGGGCCGTGCGACCAAGGGTGGAGGCGGTGGCCTTCGCCGCCATCTCAATGGCGTCGGTGGCCACCGCCTACGGCTGGACAGGGGCCTGGTACGACTTGGTGCGGGTGGACAGCCTGTTTCTGGCGCTCGCGGTCGGGGGGCTGTACGCCCTGGCCGCGGGGCACCGCACCCGGCGGGGGGTTGTCCTCGCCGGCGTGCTGCTGGGCCTGGCCTTCTTTGCCAAGCAGACGGCGGTGGTGGTGATCGTCGCCGCCGGCCTGGCCCAGCTCTACCTGCGCTGGCGCCTGCTGCCGGTGCTCGTGGCCACCGTGGGAGCCGTGGCAGGCCTCACCACCCTTGCCTATGACAGGCTCACCGGTGGCTGGTTCTGGTTCTACGTGTACGACCTTCACCAGTCTCACCGCACCGACCTCGACGTCCTCTGGCACAAGGCGCCAGCCCACCTCTGGGCCCACGCCCACTGGCTGTACCTGGGCTGCGCCGCCGCCACCGCGATCTGGATCTTCGCCGCCATCCTGCGCCGGAGACCGGGCCTCCACGCCCCCCTGTGGTTTCTGGGCGCGCTGGCCGGGGTTGTCGCGGCTGCCCTGGGACGCTCCACCCAGTGGGCCTATGACAACGCCTACATCCCGGGGGTCGTGCTGCCGGCGGTGTTCTGCGCCGTGGCCTCTGCCGAGGCGCGCGCCTCCCTGCTGGCCGCGGCCTTGCTGGAGACCGGGGGGTGGCGCGCCAGGGCGCTCGGCAGGCAGTGGTTGCTGACACCATTGTGCTGGGCTCCAGCGGCCCTGGTGGGCGTAGGCGTTCTGGCGGCTGGGCCGCCCAGGGCGCACCGGTGGGTGCCCAGCGCCAACAGGAGAGCCGAGGCACAAAAGCTCCTGCAGCAGCTCCACCGGCTCGGCCGACAGGGTGAGGTGTTCGTCCCCTACCACCCGTACTACAGCGTGCTCGCCGGAGGCCCTGGCCACGGTCACATAATGAGTGTAAACGACGTCTCCTGGTCCAGGGGAGACTCCGGAGGCGGCCTCATGGGGGGCGGCGCGGCCCGCCGAGCGCGGGTGATAGAGGCACGGCGCCAGCTCATGCGCTCCATCAGAACGGCGCTGGGCTCTGGCCGCTTCACAACCGTCATCCACGACAGGAACATCATTCGCGCCTGGGTGCGCAGGGGGCAGCGAGCCGTGCTCCGCGCCAACCCCGGCTACTCCGCCCAGCTCCCCGGGCTGGTCTCCCGCTACCGACCGGAGCTGGACCTGGCGTGGCTCGGCGCCGCCCCCAGGACAATGTCGGGCAACCCCGCTGCGCCCCGATTCGTGTGGAGGCTCCCCCGGAGGGCAGAGCCCCCCCCAGGGGGACGGGTGCTCTTCGACTTCGAGTCTCCAGACCACGGCCCCTGGCGCAGGCAGGGCGCCGCCTTCGGCAAGGGCCCGGTGGACGGCCCGCTGTGGGATTTTCGGCGAAACAGGGCACAGGGCCTGGTGGCCGGCGCGGGGGGGCGCAGGTGGGTGAGCTCCTTTCACGGAGGGGACATCGCCACGGGCAAGCTCATCTCCCCACGGTTTCGCCTGGATAGACCGTGGCTGCAGATGCTCCTGGGCGGAGGCGCTAACGCCCGTCTACTCCAGGTTCGGCTTCGCGTGGGGGGCAAGGTGGTGCTGTGGGCCACTGGAAAAAACAGCGAGCAGTTCCACCAGGTGCGCTGGAACGTCCGCAGATGGCAGGGTCGCCTGGCCGTGCTGGAGCTGGTGGACGAGGCTGTGGGAAGTTGGGGACACATTCAGCTAGACGAGGTGTGGCTCGTAAAGTGACGTGCGCGAATCAGAAGCTGATGTCAACCACCATCACGGTGATGTTGTCCCGCCCTCCCCTGGAGTTGGCCAGGTCCACCAGCGCCTGGCAGGAGGCGTGCGGCTCCAGGGCGCCATACTCGTCGATCTCCCCGTCCAGGAGATAGCCGTGAAGCCCATCCGAGCACAGGATCAGGCGATCGCCCGACTGCGCGATGAGGTCGGTGACGTCCACCTCCACGTAGTCGAGGTGCCCCACCGCGCGGGTGATCACGTTCTTGCCTGGGGCCTTCTTGGCCTGCTCCGGGGTGAGCAGGCCGTGCTTGACCTTGTAGTTGATGAGCGTGTGATCCTCGGTGATCTGGGTGGCCTTTCCATCGCGGTGCAGATACACGCGGCTGTCGCCCACCTGTCCGATGATCACCAGGGTGTCGAGCACCAGCGCCATGGACATGGTGGTTGACATTCCCCTTCGCTCGGGCTCAAGCTGCGCCATGGAGTGGATCAGGTAGCAGGCCGACTGGATCCCGCTCTCCACCATGCGCCTCAGGGAGTAGAAGATCTCCTCGGAGGGGTCCTGCAGGTACTCGGAGACGAGCCGCTCGTGACGGATCACCCAGTTCTGGATCTGCTCCACCGACTCGGCGCTGGCAACCTCACCCTTGGCGTGGCCGCCGACCCCATCGGCCACCACGTAGAGCCCGCGAGCGTCGTCGATGAGAAACGCGTCCTCGTTGTGCTGGCGACGCCGACCTACGTCGGTGATCCCATACCCTTTGTTCATGGGGTAATCCGTTTCACAGGTTTCCCATAATGACAGGAGCGAGATATTTTGCAAGAGTTGCGCTACCCGGCTGGCATATACGCATGAAGAATCTTGTCCGCCCGAGGCGGCAATGCCGCCGATCGACCATCAGCAGGTGAGTAGCACCTGTATGAAAAATGCTCTGTCACGGCGCACGAACGGACCTGTTCCCATGGGGGAACCTCTGCCAGGTTCGACCTGGGAGGCCATTGAGGGTACACTTGCCTCCATTCATGTCTGGCGAAGGAGATAGATTGACCCGGGGTCTTTCGGGGCGCACGGGCAGGAGGCCCGGCGGCGAGGCTGGGTCGCGGTCGAGGCCGGCTCAGGTGCGCCTGGGGGAGCGGTTCTCCGAGGGAGCACAGACGGTGGTGGGGGTGGTGGACCGGGTCGTTTTTGTCAAGGAGGAGACCGGGTGGACCGTCTTGCAGGTGGAGGTTCCATCGGAGCGCCGGACTCTTCGCGCCTCAGGGGTGATGCCAGGGCTCCGGGTGGGGGATCCCGTGGCCCTCACCGGCAAGTGGAGCGACAGCAAGAAGTGGGGTCTGGAGCTGAAGGTCGAGCGGTACGAGATCCGCGTGCCCCAGAGCAAGTCGGGCATTCGCAAGTATCTCTCCTCAGGGCTCGTGCCGGGAATTGGTCGAGCCATGGCGGAGCGGCTGGTGGACCACTTCGGACCGGAGACCCTGGAGGTCATCGACTCCAACCCGGAGCGGCTGCTGGAGGTGGAAGGCATTGGGCCCAAGCGCGCCCAATCCATCAGGCGTGCCCTGGACAAGCAGCGGGGCCTGCGGGACGTGATGGTGTTTTTGCAGGGGCATGGAGTGGCCGCCGGGCGGGCGGCCAGAATCTACAAGGCTTACGGGGCGGACACGATCAGGAGGGTTCAGCAGAACCCCTACAGGTTGGCAGATGACGTCTTTGGCATTGGCTTTCTGATCGCCGATCAGATCGCGGAGACGCTGGGTGTGGAGCAGCGCTCGCCCTTCAGGATCCAGGCCGGGATCGTGTACGAGCTGGGAAAGGCCACAGAGGAGGGACACCTGTATCTGCCAGAGGAGCTGCTGGTGTCGCGGGCTGCCGCTCGGCTCCAGGTGGAAAGGGGGTTGGTGCTGGCGCAGCTCCCCCAGCTCCTGCGAGGGGAGCAGGTGGTGGCCGAGGATCTCAGCGCCCTGGCGGGATCTTGGCCGGGGCGAGCCGAAGATATTGGCAGGGTGTACTACAAGCCAGCTCATTACTACCAGGAGCGGGCCCTGGCCGAAGGGCTGCGCAGGCTCCAGCGGACGCCTCCCAAGGGCGGGTCGGTGAGCTGGGCTCGCAGGCGGAGGTGGGTGGAGCAGAGGCTGGGGATCTCCCTGGCCGAGGCCCAGGCGAGAGCAGTGGCCTGTGCGGTCACCAAGAAGGTGGCCGTGATCACCGGTGGGCCTGGGACTGGCAAGACGACCATCATCAGGGGAGTGCTGGAGGTGCTGGAGGACATGGGGTTGCGGGTTGAGCTGGCTGCTCCCACTGGCAGGGCGGCCAAGCGAATGCAGGAGGCTACCGGACGCGTCGCCCGCACCGTGCATCGCCTGCTGGAGTTCATGCCCGCCGCCGGTGGCTTCCAGCGAAACGGCCAGCGGCCCCTGGACGCCGACCTGGTGGTGATCGACGAGGTCTCCATGCTGGATGTGCCGCTGGCAGCGGCGCTGGTGCGCGCCCTGCCCGACAGGGCTCGCCTGGTGCTGGTGGGGGACGCGGACCAGCTCCCCTCCGTGGGCCCTGGGGCGGTGCTCCGGGAGATTATCCAGTCGGACACTGTCCCCTGTGTGAGGCTCACGGAGGTGTTCCGGCAGGCCGCCCGAAGTCAGATCGTGGTCTGTGCTCACCAGATCAACGAGGGGAGGGCGATCGACCCGCCGTCCTCCTCTGGTGAGGGGGAGCTCTTCGTCGTGACAAGGGAGGAGCCCAGCCGGGCTCTGGACATGGTGGAGCTGCTGGTGACCGATCGGATCCCGCGGCAGTATGGCCTGGATCCAGTGGAGCAGGTTCAGGTGCTCACGCCCACCCACAAGGGGGTCACCGGCACGGTAAGGCTCAACACACGGTTGCAGGGCCTGCTCAACCCGGAGGGGCAGGGCATCGCCAGCGGCGACCAGGTGATCAAGCCCGGCGACAAGGTGATGCAGGTCAGAAACGACTACGAGAAGGACGTCTTCAATGGAGACGTGGGGCGGGTGGTGACGGTGGACGTGGAGGCCAGGAGCCTCAAGGTCTCCTTTGACGACCGCCTGGTGGCCTATGGACATCGAGATCTGAATCAGCTCATGCTCGCCTACGCCTGCACGGTGCACAAGGCCCAGGGCTCGGAGTACCCCGCGGTGGTGATGCCCCTGCTGGGAGAGCACAACATGCTGCTTCAGCGCAACCTTCTTTACACGGCGGTGACCCGGGCCAAGAGGCTGCTTGTGCTGGTTGTATCCAGGAAGGCCCTCACGAGGGCCCTGCGCAACGACCTGGTGCGCAGGCGATACACCTGCCTGGCCCGGAGGCTGCGGGGAGAGCTGTGAGAGACGATCCTCGCTCGGGGCTCGCGTAGAAACAGGCTCGTCCTGTGGATGCAGCCGCAGTCACTCTCTTGCGAGGGCCTGGAGGCCCGTTGCACGCCCCCGGGTTGCCGTGGCTGTGCTACACTGCCTGGAGGGCTCTCGGGCGGTGCGGCTCGATGGCTCCCGGAGACTCCGCGCTCCCGGCCTGGAACGCACCCGGTGTGCCGGAGTGGTGCCTGGAGAACCCTGGCGTCGCTTGTGCGTTCCATGGCTGAGCGGCGACATCTTGCACGCCAGCTAGAGGTGGTCCATGAGGAGAGATGCCGTAGCCCTGAGCATTGTGCTTTTTGCCCTGATGATCTGGAACGCCCCCGATGTCGCGGCGCGTCGCGGGCGTTCAGCCAGGTCACCGGCGGGCAAGTCGGATCCCCGGGACATGCTGCTCGTGGTGCAGCAGCAACCACCCAAGCCGCCCAAGAAAGGGGCCAAGCCAGTGGTCCCCCGCTACGGCTCTTTCAGCCGCTACAGCGCGTCGCGCCGGAGCCAGACGCTGTACTTGCGGTCCACACCTGGGGGCTCGACGGTGACAGCGCTTCCGGTGGGTGTGAAGGTGCGGGTGATCAAGCGGGGCAGGACGCACTCCAAGGTGGAGACTGGGGGGCTCATCCGTGTCACGGGCTACGTTCCGAACGTGGTGTTGGGTCTGCGCGTGCAGGACAGGGCCAAGCTCTTCGGCAGGGTGGGAGGCAAGGCGGTGGGCGAGGTGAGCCGCAGTCAGCTAGTGCACCTGGAGAAGGTCCGAGGGGTCTGGGCGCGGGTTCAGATAATGGGCTATGTCCCCCTGCGGTGCTGGATTAAGCGAAAGGCGCTGGGCTTGTCTCCCACTGGCTACGGTGGGAAGGTGACCAGACGCTACCCGGGCAGGAACCAGATGACCATGGCGCCGGGGAAGATCCGCACCAGGCCCAACGGCCCGGTGGCCGCCGTCGCAATGGACGAGGGGCGCGTTTTCCGAATCTCGGTCAAGGGGCGCTGGTCCCAGGTGGCGATGTACGACTACAGCCGGCTGTCCCTCAGGGGCTGGGTGCTGACAGAGCGGCTGAGCTGGAGGGCCAGCCCCTGGTTTGGAACCGGCTATCGCAGGAGCAACTGCAGCGCCGGGACGTCGGGCAACCGGGTGGCCCTCTCCTCGTTCAAGCTCTACGCGCAGATGGACGACGCCTGGCCCACAATCAGGGTCATGCCCCGTGCTCGCTTCAACGTCTACCGCCAGGCCAACGGGTGGGTGCGCATCACCAGCCGCGGTTGCCTCAGCTTCTCCGGCTATGCGGAGGATCGCGCAGGAGACTGGCTATCCGCCAGCCTCGTCAGGCGGTGACCAGGCGGCTCCTAGCGAGCCTTGCTGCCAGCGTCTGGGGCCCGTGATCGAGCGTGGACGCTGTCGGACGGATTCGCATCAAGTCCAGCCAAACACCAGGACCGCGTAGCAGGTGAGCAGCTCGTCCCCCTCCTGCAGGCGCCTGGGAGGGGCCATCTCATGGTGAAGCTCGATGGGGACTGTAGCGCTCTGGCCGTCCGGCCTGGTCGAACGGAGGAAGCTCCCGTTTGTGGAGGCAGCGTCCTGTATCCAGGCCTTCCCGCTCTCACAGACCACGAACCACTGGGCAGCTTCAACAGGATAGGGCATCTTCCAGCCCCGGTGGTGCGTCAAGCTCCTCTGGCGCCCCACGAAGTTGCGTCCCTCCAAGAGCGGAATCACCAGCGGGCGCCTCTCCACGGTGGCCAAGAACGCCACCGCGCTGCCATCCGAGATGGTTTCCAGCCATCTCAGGCCTGGACGATCTCCCTTGACGGCGGCGAGGACCCACTGGCTGGAGGTCCGGCGGAGCGCCAGGAGCCGGTCCAGCAGCGGGCCGGTGAGCCTTGGCACCAGTCGGTGCCCCACCAGGGCGCACAGAAACAAGGTCGCCACCGAGAGGGCAAGGCGAAGGTAGAGCGCCATGTCCATGACGGTCCACAGCGTCACCAGGGACAGGGCCCCAAGGATTACAGTAACGCTCAGGTTTGCGATCAGGTGGACGCTGTCGTCGCGGATCATCTTGTCACCTTTGCGACAGATTCTCGTCCTCAAGGGATCTAGCCCAGAGCCCTCGCCACCGTCTGACCCAACGTGAGCACCTTTACCTTGTGCTTGTGGTGCCTGGCCAGGGCGTCGATGGTGGACTGGCAGCTCAGACAACCTGTGACCACGGTCTCGGCGCCGCTGCGCTGGATCTGCTGGATCTTGAGGCCACCCACCTGGTTGCGGATCTCGCTCGACCTGGGGACCCGATCCACGCCTCCTCCTCCTCCGCAGCAGAGGCTCTCCATTCGGTTGGGGGAGAGCTCCACGAACTGGGCAACGGCGGCAGCCATGATGACCCGGGGAGGATCCAGTAGGTCGGCCTTGCGCCCCATGTTGCACGGGTCGTGGTAGGTGTGCAGGCCCGGGTTCCTGGACGGATCCACCCGGAGCTTGCCGGACTCAATGCCCCTGGCCGCCATGCGGCTGATGATCTCCACCTTGAAGGGCAGGGGGCGGCCCAGTAAGCGCTGGGCGTCGTAGGTGTAGCTCTTGTAGCCGTGACCGCACTCCGTCAGCACCAGGGTCTCCACCTGGAGGCGCTCGGCGGCCTCGACCACCTGAGCGATGATCTGGCCCGCCGCGCGGTCGTCGCCCGTGAAGTAGCCCCAGTTGGTCACGTCGGAGCAGGTGGAGCTGAGGGTCCAGTCCACCCCCAGCAGGTGAAGGATCTTCAGGTTTGCGGTGAAGATGCCCGGGCTGACGGTGAGCTCCCTGGGGTTGGGCAGGTAGAGGTACCTGGCCCCGGCCTTGTCCATGGGGAAGGTCACGGAGGGGTCGTCCAGCTCCATCTGGAGCTCCTCGGCCATCCACTCGGCGTGCTCCCTGTACTCCTCGGCGGGCACCTCCGACACGTTGCCCGTCTCCAGGCGGGAGGTGATGCCCGTTGCCAGGGGCTCGGGCACATCTCCCCTGGTGGCGAGCACTCCCCTGGCGGCGCGCATGACATCCTCCATGAGCACGCCCGTGGGACAGTCATGGGTGCAGCGGTTACAGAGGGTACAGGTCCACACCAGCCGCGACGCGAGGGCCTCCTCCTCCCACCCGTTGCGGAGCAAGTGCAAGAACTTGCGTGGCCCAATCTCTGGCACGAACTCTCCCAGGGGGCAGCGAGAGAGGCAGGCGCCACAGTCCTGGCAGAGGGCCAGGTTGTTGCCGCGAGGCTCGTCCCGCAAGCGGCGCGCCACCTCCGAGGCGGAGCCCACCGTTCGGGGCTTGCTGATTGTTCGGGGCTCGGTCATGGGGCGCCTCCATTTCGGGGCCCATGGGCCCGCTCCAGCGCATCCAGGTGGTGGGCGAGGCGCCGCCCCTCGGAGGGCGCCACGGTAAGGTGCTCGAAGGCGCCCTCGGGCAGGCCCACCCTTCGCGCCGTGGCCAACAGGAGCCTGGCCCGGGCTGCACAGCGAAGGTGGTTGTCCACATGGGCGCAGCTCTCGGGGTGGCAGCTCAGCAGAAGGACCCGCCGGGCGCCGCCCAAAAAGGCGCGGAGCATGTGCAGCTCCGTCATGGCCCCCCCGCAGGGCAGCTCTACAAGGAGGGCGTCTTCGGGCAGTCCGGCCACCTCCAGGGCTGGCAGGCCGGAGTTGCGACAGGCGAACAGGACAACGCTCGGCCCTGGGGAGAGGGTGCTCGGCCCTGGGGAGAGCGTTGGCGGCGCCGGGTGGTTGGCCAGTGAGATCGCCTCTCCCGGGCAGGCGGCCACGCAGGCACCGCAAGCCTCACATGCCACCACAGAGACCGCAGGGGTGCGGTCGGACATGGCGGTGATCGCTTTGTGGGGACAGATGCGAACGCAGGTGAGGCAGTGGACGCAGCGGCCGCTGTCGATGTCCGCTGCGCCCTCCGAGCCCAGGCGCCCCTCGTCGGTGAGAAAGGCCAGTACGTGAGCGGCCAGGGCGGCCGCCTCGGTGGCCAGCTTGGTCTCGCCGGCCTCCTCCCTGCATGAACCCATGACCCATATTCCCGGCCGCTCGGTGCGCATTGGGAACATGCGCACCATGCCTCGCCCCAGGAGCCCCTCACGATCTGGCGCCACTGCGCAGCGCCGGGAGAGGGAGCCGAGGAGAGGGTCCTCCCCCGGGAGCTCGGCGGGCACGACGGAGTCAGTGGGAAGCAGAGCCGACCTCTCGTCCACGGCGGCGTCGGTGACCAGCAGCGCCGGCTGACCCTCGTCAGCGGGCACTGGAGGCCTGAGCTGGCGCAAGAAGCGCACCCCGGCGCGGCGCGCCTCGTCGTAACGACGCTGGCCCCAGAGCCCGGGGAGGGGTACGTGCTCGAACAGCGCCGTGACAGCCGCTGCCTGCTCCTGCACGGCCCTGGTTGCCACGGCCATGGCCTTCGCCGCCGCCGGGCGCCAGGCAGGCCCCTTGGGATCCAGCAGCAGCGTCAGCCGACCTGGGCTCTCGCCCCGGTCCAGGTCCCCCTCCAGCTCCAGGATGGATCGAGTGGGGAAGCCGGTCAGGGTGGCTTGAACCTGCGGGGCCAGGACGATCCCAGGGGCGAGCACCAGCGAGTGGACGGCGATCCGGCGGACCTGGTCGCCCACCCGCAGGAGGAGGTCCAGCTCTCCTGGCTGCCCCCTCAGCTCCAGCAGCTCGTCCGCCACCACCAGGTCGAGCGAGCAGTCCTCTGGTGGCTGGGCCTCGGCCCCGAGCGCCACCAGGGTCACCGGGATCCCCAACCTGGAGAGGGCCTCGGCGGCCAGCGTGCCTTCGGGACCGCGCCCCAACACAGCGACTCGCCGTTCGCAGCGTGGGGCCTCCGCCGATGGCCCATGGGCAAGCACGGCCGCAGCCGCCCTGTGACCCGCCAGCAGGCTCCCTTCGATGAAAGAGGGGCCAGCGCAGGCGCCGGCCACGTGCACCCCCTGGGGGGCCGATTCTGGGTCCAGGAAGCCGCCCACGGTGCGGGCCAGACCAAGGTCGTCGGCCAGGGCGTCGCTGCCACGGGAGGGGACCATGCCCACGGCGAGCACGACTCCATCAAAGGTGTCGTGGTCCAGATTCCCCCCGGGGGCGTGGAAGGCCAGCCGAAGGCCTCCTGTCTCCGCGGGGATCACCTCGGCCGGGACTCCCTGGATGAACCTGAGACCCTCGGGGAGCTCCCTGAAGCGGCTGCGGGCGGTCTTGCCGTAGATCTGCAGGTCCATGTAGAAGACGGTAACGCTCCAGCCCGGGTGGCGGTGGAGGAGCACCTTGGCGACCCGAAGGGCCCCCTGGCAGCAGGCCTGCGAGCAGTAGCCGCGCCCGGCCTCCGGGTCTCGGGAGCCGACGCACTGCAGGAAGGCGATGTGCTTGCGTGGGCCACCGGTGAACCGGAGCGCCGAGATGTCGTCGTCACGCAGGGCGCGGTTCACGTCCACCGTGGTCACCACGCCGTCCAGCTCCCCGTAGCCGAGGGGGCGCCCCCTCGTGGGATCGAAGGGCTCGAAGCCAGTGGCGAGGATCACGCTCTCAGCCTCTACCGTGCGCGCCGAACCCCCTCCCTCCACTGGATCCAGCCTGGCCGAGAAGCTCCCGGCGCTCGGGCTGATGGTGCTCACGTTCGCGCGGACTCTCTGCACCAGCTCAGAGCCGGCCACGGCCTGCTGCACGTCGTGGAGCAGGCAGAGGCCGCAGCGTTGACACCGGTCTGTGGCCAGGCAGCACCAGTTGGCCGTCTGGCCCCCTGGTGCGGGGCTCCTGTCCACCAGCAGCACGGAGCGCTCGCCGCTGGCCAAGGTGGCTGCAGCGGCAAGCCCTGCGGGGCCTCCGCCAACGATCAGCGTGGCGGCTCTCATGGGTTCCTGGCCCAAAGCTCCCGCCGCTCGGCGGAGAGCTCCGAGAGCAGCGCCTCCAGGGTCCAGCCCTCGGAGGTCTCGGTCAGGGCGGCCCAGAGGGGTCTGGGGAGGTCGGCGCCACGGTGCGCCGCCATGAGGGCGTGCAGCTCCTTTTCGGTGATGCCGGACATGATCACCGCCCGTTGTATCGACGAGCTCGTGCCGGCCCCCGTGTGGTCGGGGAGATCCATGAGCTCTCCGAGTGTCATGTTCAGGTGGGCATCTCCCACAAAGACACAGCCGATGTCGCCGAGGCCCGCAGCCGAGAGGGCCTCGGTGAGCACAGGCTGCTGCTGGGCTGTGAAGCCGCACAGAAGCAGCTTGCGAGGTCCGTACATTTGCCTTTCGGTCTGCTCGATCTTTGCGAATCCGTTGTCCATGGTCTGCCCCGCGGGAATGTTCAGGCGTCGACCTTAGCCGCGCCCGGCGAGAATATCAACGCGCCCCCTCTGCGGCGATGGGGATCTGCACGGTGAAGGTGGAGCCTTCCTTTGGGGTGGACTCCAGGCGGATGCGCCCATGGTGAGCGTCCAGGATCTGCCGCACGATGGGCAGGCCAAGGCCTGTTCCGGTGATGTACCTGGTGTCGGCGCTCTTGACCCGAAAGAAGCGCCTGAACACCTGGTCCTGGTCATCGGGCGCGATGCCCAGACCCGTGTCCTTCACCCGGATGACCAGCTCATCCCCTTCCACCTCCGCCGAGACCCAGACGTTGCCTCCCTCGGGGGTGTACTTGATGGCGTTGCTGATCAGGTTAGACAGCACCTCCTCCAGGGACTGCCGGTGAAAGACGATCCGTGGCAACGAAGCTGGCAGCTCGGCGGTGAGAGAGATGGACCTCTCCTGGGCCTGGGCCAGGTACAGCTCCACCTGATCCAGGATCACGGGCCGGGCGTCCACCCGCTCGCGCTCCTGCGAGATGAGGCCGCTCTCGAGCTTGGAGAGGTCCAGCAGCTCGGAGGAGAGCTGCACGAGCGACTGGATCCTCGCGGTGGTGCGCTCCAGAACCTCCCGTTGCTTGTCGGTGAGATCCCCGGCCAGCCCGTCGGTGAGCACGTTGAGCTGCATGAGCACCGAGCTCATGGGAGAGCGGATCTCATGGGCCACCATGGAGACAAAGTCCGACTTGTGCTGGTCCATGCGCCTTTGCGCGGTGACGTCCTGGAGAACCGTGATCGTGCCGAGGTTTAACCCCTGACGGTCTCGGAAGGGGAAACAGCGTGCGGCCAGGACGCGGCCCTCCTCGGCGCCCGTGGAGCCCACCTCCAGCTCCAGGGCGAGCTCAACGAACTCATCTCTGGGCATGGCCAGAGCCTGGTCCATGAGCTCCAGCAGGGGCCTTGCGCCCTTGATCTCGCTCGCATCTCGACCGGGCTGGTACATTCCCTGAAATCCAAGCAGCCTCCGGAAGGCCGGGTTGCACAGCACCACCCTCTTCTTGTCGTCAGTGGCCATGACGCCGTCCGAGAGGCGGTTGATGAGCACTCTCATGCGCGACTTTTCCGTGGCGATATCGGTGAGCGCCCGGGTGTAGTTGATGGCCTTGGAGACAACTGCCCGAAGCTGGTTGGGCGTGAAGGGCTTTGGAACGAAATCGAAGGCACCCTGCTTCATGGCCGCCACCGAGTGATCCAGCGTGGCATAGCCGGTGATGACGATTACCACCGTGTCGGGGTGCGAATCCCTGATATGCGCCAGCACATCGAACCCGGAAAGGGAGGGCATCATCAGGTCCAGCAGCACTATGTCGAAGTGTTGGGCCTCGATCATCTCCAGGCCCACCTGGCCGTTGTCGGCCTGCTCCACGTGGTAGCCGTCCTTTTGAAGCAAGACCGTGCACGCCTGGCGGATGCGCTGCTCATCGTCTACCACCAGGACGCGGGGCACGTAGCCCTTGTGTGCGTCGGTATTCTTGGCTTCGGGTGATGTCTTGTGTGGTTGCATGGCTCACCTATCCGATGGACTTGGGCTCTGGCACCGCGCTGTCTGACCTCACCGGCAAGGCCATCCGGAAGGTCGTGCCAGCGGCGCTGGACACCAGGAGCGTCAGCTCGCCGCCGTTCTCCGAGACGATCCCGTGGGAGGTGGATAGGCCGAGCCCGGTGCCCCTGCCCGGCTCCTTGGTGGTGAAGAAGGGGTCGAAGATGTGCGCCCTGTGCTCCGGAGAGATCCCACCGCCAGTGTCGGAGATCTCCAGCATCGCCAGCTTCCCTGCTGAGTCGCGGTAGGTGCGCAGGGTGAGGGTTCCCTGGTGCTCCATGGCGTCCAGGGCGTTGATGACCAGGTTGACGATCACCTGGCTGAGCTGCTTGCGGTCGCCTCGAACCACGAGGGGCTCCTGGGAGAGCTTCCAGACAACCTTCACGTGCAGAAAGCGTTTTTGGTCCCTGATCAGCTTGAGGCTGTCGCTGACCAGCTCGTTCAGCAGGAAGTCCTCCCGGGTGGCTGCGGTCTGGCGGCTGTAGGCCAACAGCCCCTTGACTATCTCCTGGCAGCGGGTCGCGTCCTCCAGAATGTAGCCCAGGGTCTCGTGCCGAGGGTCGTCCGAGGGCAGCTCCTCTTGCAGCATGGACGCGTAGAGCATGATGCCGGTGAGAGGGTTGTTGATCTCATGGGCGACCCCTGCGGCGAGCTTGCCCAGGGAGGCCAGCTTCTCTGACTGCATCACCTGCTGCTGGGCCTCTCGCAGCCTGCGCTCCACGACGAGCTGCTCTCGCAGATCGTTGTAGATGCCCATGGTGGCCACCTCCTCGGCGCCCTCGTAGATGATGGCAGCGGTCATCTCCACGGGGATCCGCTCCCCCGACGCGTTTAAGATCTCGGTGCGGAAGGGCTGGAGCTTGTCTCGCCCGCCCTGGCCATCTCCCCGCAGGGCGGACATGATCTTTCTGGCCACCCCCGGAGGATAGATGTTCCTGATGTTGAGGGCGGGGCCGAGGTGGAGCTTGCGGCCAAAGAGCTTCTCCGCGGCGCTGTTCATGAGCTGTAGGTCGCCTTCACGGTTGGCGGCCACGATGGCGCTGGCCGAGCTCTGAATGACCCGGTTCATGAGCCGCTGCATGCCGGTGAACATGCGCTCCAGGCGCTCGACGCGGGTGACGTCTCGGATGGACTCGATGACGTATCGGATCTTACCCTCCTCGTCGAGGATGGGAGAGAAGACCCTGTCCTCCCAGCGCTCGGGGCCGTCGGCCCCCCCCAGAGAGCGCAGCACCGAGTGGCCCATGCGGCTCTCCAAGGTCTTGCCCAGGGGACACTCGCGCTGGGCACAGGGTGGCTCAGGGTCGTGCCAGTACTTCATGAACACCACCCGACAGGAGCGCCCCACCACCTCCTCCCTGGTTGCGCCCGCCCGCTGCAAGAACTTGTCGTTGGCGGCGACCACCACCCGGTCGGGGCGGAGGATGAGGGTCGGGTAGGAGAGCGAGTCGAAGACGTGCAGGCGCCAGTCCAGCTCCTGTCTGAGCTCGTCGTTCATGGGGTCGCCGCTCCCTTCGGTCGGATCCCCAGGGGCGCACAAAAGCGCGTGGAGAGGGTGGCCATGGCGGCCTCGCCGGCTCCCCGAGGGAGGGCCACATGTACGGACGCGCCGGTGCAGGCCACCAGCAGCGGCCACAGATCGCCTTCCAGGAGCGCAGTGAGGGTCGCGGCGGCGATGCCGTGGCGGTCGCCAAAATGGGGTCCGTGGAAGCGCAGCACATCCACCGAGCGTGTCGCCGCCGGGCAGGCTTCACCTATCCCCAGGCTCCCAAAGGCCCGGGTAGACCCTCCAGGGGCCACCACCCACAGAGTCGATGAGCCCGCCTCGATTCCGGCCACGGCCATTGTCAGGCGCTGCTCATGGTTCTTTTTGGCGCACCCGCCAAAGATCCATGTGGCCGAGCTCTCGGAGATGGGCCAGGAGACCTTCACCATGGTTTGGTCGGCGAGAAGGTCGAAGCCATAGGTGCGGACGACCTGCTCGTGATACTGGGCCGCCGTCTCGAGGGATCCTCCAGCAGCCCTGTGGGATGATCTCGTGGCCAGAGGTTCCGGCAGGAGCGGAGAGTGGTTCTCTGGCAGGAGGAAGGCCCTGTGAAGGCCATCCAACGCCCGGGGAAGGTGAGCGTGGCTCACCGTGAAGGTCAAGGCCGACAGGGACGTGGCCAAGGCCAGCAAGGGCAAGGAGCCGCCCAGGGCCAGGCGTGAGGTCGCCTGCAGGATCGTCCCCCTGCTTCGGTGCGGGAAGACGCTCGCGGTGACAACCGGGGCCAGGGTGGTGAGCCGCGTCCTCACGCCTGGCACGCGCAAGGCGATCTCCCCGGCGCTGCTTCCTTGGGACTGGGCCAGGCACAGGGACGCGGCAGTGGATGAGCCACAGGGACGCATCGCCAGGAAGGTGAGGTTGATCCGCTCCCCGGCGAACGACCGCAGCATCCTCACCAGCGTATCCTCCTCACCGGGGGCGGTGGCCAGGTCGAGCTGAGCCATGGGTGGGCTCAGCCTGATTCCTCCGACCGGAACCGTCACGACTCCCCGCCTGGCCCGAGCCCTGGCAATGGCCTGGCCGTACACGGTGCGAGAGGATCTACTCCCATGACGCAGAGCTCCTGTCCGGTCAGATGCTCAGCCCAGCAAGGGCCCTCGAACAGGCGGTATCGCAGTGGATGCGTCAACTTTCTCGTCGGTCAGTGCCGCAGCCTTGCTAGAGGTTCTCCCTGACCAGGTCCACGAGCTGATCCAGCTCGATGGGCTTTGGGATATAGTCGTCTGCCAGGGTGTTCTTGCCTCCCTGGTGCGTGTAGTTGGTGGAGGTGACCGCGTCTGCCACCGCTGTGAGCAGGAGCACTGAGATGTCCTTGTACTCCTCGGACTTCTTCAGCTCGTCGCACAGCTCGTAGCCGTTTTTCCTCGGCATCATTACATCCAGGATGACCAACGCTGGCCTCCTGGTCTTGATGCGGTCCATGGCCTCCACCCCGTCGTAGGCCTTGTCCACGGCGAAGCCCTCCGCTTCCAGCTTCATGGATACGGACTCCACGAGATCCGGGTCGTCGTCCACCACCAGGATGAGGGTTTTCTCGTTCATGTCGCTCTCCTTGCATTTGGGTTCATCTGCACGATCTCGGCTCAGGTGCTCGGCCGGGGAAGGAGCCCCGCGCGCTCGACGATCTCGGGGACCTTCCGCTCCCACTCGATGGCCATGATGTGAAAGCCTGCCACTCCCTCCACCTCCTTGAGCTCCTGGATCATCTCCACCGCGATATCAATCCCCTCGGCCGCCTGCTTCTTTTTCTCCACGCCGCCCATTCGCTTGACCAGGTCGTCGGGGACATCCATGCCCGGGACCTTGTTCTTCATGTAGCGCGCCATGCCCACGGACTTCATGGGGGTGATGCCGGCCAGCACGTGCACCTGCTCGTGCAGCCCGCGATCGCACACCCCCTTCATCCACTTTTTGAACTTGGGGATGTTGTAGATGCACTGGGTCTGCACGAAGTCCACCCCGGCAGATGCCTTCTTGGCCAGCCGCGCCACCCGCAGCTCGAAGGGATCGGCAAAGGGGTTGGCCGCGCCGCCTATGAACATCTTGGGTGGCTCCTTGATCTCCTCACCCCCGGCGAAGGTGCCCTCCTCCCGCATGTCGCGCACCATCTTGATGAGCTGCACCGAGTCTATGTCGTGCACGTTCGCGGCCATGGGGTGGTCGCCGAACTTGGGGTGATCTCCTGAGAGGCAGAGCATGTTGGTCACGCCGTGGGAGTATGCTCCCAGGATGTCTGCCTGCATGGCCAGGCGGTTGCGATCCCGGGTGACCATCTGCAGCAGAGGCTCCAGGCCCATCTGCCGAAGGTGAATGCAGGCTGCCAGCGAGGACATGCGCACCATGGCGGTCTGGTTGTCGGTGACGTTTACCGCGTCCACCACGCCGCGGAGCAGCTCCCCCTTCTTGCGGATCACCTCTGGGTCCGAGCCCCGCGGTGGCCCACACTCGGAGGTCACCGCGAGCTGGCCTGAGGTCAGGATCTTCTCTAGTACGCTGTCGGTCTTCATTCCGTCAAATCCTCTCTGACGATGCGTCGGGGTCCACCGCCACCTGCCGGCCGCCAGTCCTTCGCGTCCATGTTCTGCTCGTACAGGTCTGTCTTGCCCAGGGCCTTGAGCCGATCCCAGATGAGCTGCCAGGCGCAGTCCACCTCGTCACTGATCTCGCACTTGCCGTTGCCCGAGCCCCCGCAGGGGCCGTTCATGAGGCGCTTGGAGCAGCGAGCGATGGGGCATATGCCGCCGGTCACACCGAGCACGCAGTTGCCACAGCCAGCGCAGCGCTCGGCCCAGACCCCCGGCCTCTCCGCGGCGCCCATGAACTTTGTGTTCAGCGCGGGCAGCACGGGCTTGTCCCGGTAGCGGCGGGCCAGCTCCTGCACCCCGCAGCCGCAGGCCATGGAGAGGATGGCGTCCGCGCCCGTGACGAGCTGTGCCAGCTCGTCCACGTACTCGGGGTCGCACTGGCGCTCCAGGGTGTGCTCCGTTAGCTGAACGGGTCTGCCCGCCTTGAGCATGGACATGTTCAGGGCGGAGGCGAGCAGCCCCACCTCCTTGCGTCCCCCCGCGGCGCAGACCGTGACGCACTCATTGCAGCCCACGATCAAGATTCGGTCAAAGGACGAGACCGACTGGAGGATCTCCTCCAGGGGTTTTCTTTCGGCAGTGATCATCTCTTCATTCCTCTCCTGTGGGGCGCTCTAGGCTCGGTTCATGGCGCGAGCGGCGATGGCCTCCGAGATTGGGGAAGGCCCCAGGGCGCGTATCTTCTGTGTGATCTCCCTGGCCGCACGGGCGAAGTTGGATCCCATCCCCGCCGACACCAGCAGCAGCTCCAGCCGCTCGGGCCCCACACCGATCTCCTCCAGCAGGCGCTGCACCTGGGCGACCTTCTTCCTGGCGCGCAGGTTGCCCGTGGAGAAGTGACAGTCCCCCTCCAGGCAGCCGGCCACAAGGACGCCGTCAGCGCCTCGCTCGAAGGCCCTGAGCATGTGCAGGGCGTCTACCTTGCCGGAGCAGGGAACCCGGACGATCTTCACGTTCGAAGGGTACTCCAGCCGCTGGGCCCCCGCCTGGTCGGCGGCGGTGTAGGCGCAGTAGTGGCAGCAGAAGGCAACGATGACCGGTTCGAGCTCGGGTGTTGGCGCAGCCATCAGGCTGTCCTCCTTTCGAAAAGCCCCTCCAGCTTGGCGAGGATCTGCTCGTCGTCGAACTGCTGCAGCGAGATCGCCTTCGCGGGGCATTCAGCGGCGCAGACGCCGCAGCCGTGGCACAGGGCCGGATCTATCTGGGAGGCGCCATCGGCGTTGATGAAGGGCACGTCGTACGGGCAGGCCCGCACGCACACCAGGCAGGCGGCGCAGCGGGAGGAGTCCACCCGCGCCACGGCGGCGCCAAGGTTAATGGCTCCCCGGGCGAGGAGGGTCTGCACCCTGGACGCCGCGGCCTGGGCCTGGGCGATGGACTCCTTGATGGACTTGGGGCTGGCCGCGGTCCCTGCCACGTAGTAGCCCATGGTGGGGAGGTCCACCGGCCTGAGCTTGCGGTGATCCTCCAGCAGGTAGCCCTCCTGGGTGCGGGGCAGCCGGAAGATGCGGGCGAGCTCCTCGGCGGCCTCCTCGTCCGGCACCATGCCGGTGGAGAGCAGCACCCGGTCGGCCCTCAGGCCAATGTCATCGCCCAGGATGGGGTCGTGGAATACCACCCGGAGCGCCTCGCCGTCGGCCTCCACCTGCGGGGGCGAGCCTGGGTCGTAGCGCACGAACATCACGCCCTGTTGCCTTGCCTGGGCGTATGCGTTCTCCTGCATTCCGAGGGTGCGCAGGTCTCGGTACAGCACCCAGATGCGCGCTTGTGGGTTGATCCTCAGGATGCGCAGTGCGTTCTTCACCGCCGACTGGCAGCAGATCCGGGAGCAGTCGGGGTTCTCGGGGGTGCGAGAGCCCACACACTGGATCATGACGACCTTGGACCACCCGAGCACCTGGGTCGGCTCCTCCTCCAGCAGCGACTCCATGTCGTGCTGAGTGGAGACCGCCTCGTGCTGGCCGAGGAGGTAGAGGGATGGGCGGTTGGCCATCGCTCCGGTGGCCAAGACAGTGGCCCCGTGCTCGATCTGCCGGTAGAAGAGCTGCGGCCCCACCTGCATCCCGGTCTTGAGCTTTCCGGGCAGGCCGCTGTGGTCTACGATGATCGCGCTGGTGTGCACCTGGATCAGATCCTGTGCCTCGGTCGCCTCCACCAGGACTTTGACCCCTGCCCGAACGTCCTCCCCCTCCAGTGTCCGGCGCAGCTTCAGGGCCTCACCGCCCAGGCGCGCCTCGCGTTCCACCAGGTGTACCCGCAGGCCCCGCTCTGCAAGGGCGAGGGCGGCGGACATGCCCGCCACGCCTCCCCCCACGACCAACACCTGCTGGCTCATGGGCAGGGTGTGGTCCGCCAGGGGGCGGGCCTGCCGGGCCGCGGCGACCCCCATGCTCAGCAGGTCTCGGCCCTTGGCGGTGGCCAGCTCCGGGGAGGTCCGGTGCACCCAGGCGTCCTGATCCCTCAGGTTGGCGATGTCCACTAGGTAGCGGTTGATGCCTGCGCGGCGCAGCAGGTCCTGGAAGCGGGCCAGGTGGGTACGGGGGGAGCAGCCGCCAATGAGAACCCGGTTGAGGCCCTCCCGGGCGATTGTCGCGCGGATGTGCTCCATGGACTCTGCGCTGCAGCCGTAGCCCACGTTCTCGCTCAGCACCACGTCGGTAAGCCTCCCCGCGTGGTCCACCAGGCTCTGCACGTCCAGAACGCCGCCGATGTTCTCGCCGCACTCGCAAACGAAGACCCCCACCCGCAGGGGCTCCCCGGTGACGTCCCGCTCCGGGGGGAGATCCTCGTCGGAGGGTCTCGGCGCGGCGGCTGGCACCAGGCCCGTGGCCATGCAGGCGGCTGCGCTCCCCTGGACCATCGTCTCCGGGATGTCCTTGGGGCCTTCGAAAAGCCCTGCCACGAAGACTCCATCGCGGGAGGTGGAGACCGGGTGGAAGCTGTCGGTGCGGGCGAAGCCGTGGTCGTTTGTGTCCACACCGAAGATGTCTGCCAGCTCCCGGAGCCTGGGGCCCACCACGAAGCCCGTGGAGAGCACAACCATGTCGAAGTTCTCTGTGAGGAAGGCATCCTGGTCCTCGGGCAGGTAGCGCAGGGCCAGGGCGCCGTCGGCTGAGGCCGTCAGGTTCTGGGTCCTGCAGCGGACGAAACGGATCCCGCTCTCGTCCTTGGCGCGCTGGTAATATGCCTCGTAGCCCTTGCCAGAGGTGCGAATGTCCATGTTGAAGATGGTCGTCTCTATCTGGGCGCCAAAGCGTTCCTTGGTGACGATGGCCTCCTTGATGGCGAACATGCAGCAGGCGCTGGAGCAGTAGGAGTGACCGTGCTCGCTCCTGCGCGCGCGTGAGCCCACGCATTGAAGCCAGGCCACCTTCTTGGGGGCGCTTCCGTCGGAAGGGCGCTGCAGCTTGCCCCCCGTGGGCCCGGATGCGCTCAGGATCCGCTCGTACTCCAGGCTAGTGACCACGTCTGGGAAGAGGGAGTATCCCAGGGTGGCGATGGGGGTGGGGTCGTACACGTCGGCGCCCGGGGAGAGAACGACGGCGCCGAAGGTCTCCTGAACCACCACTGGATCCTCCTGGGGACGAATCGCCCCGAGGGGACAGCAGGCCACCAGGTCCTCCAGGTCGGAGCATCGAGCGAGATCGATGGAGTATGCCTGGGGAATGGACCTGGGGTAGCGCATGCAGGTGGGGGCGCGGTGGTCCAGCCCCGGTGTGAAGGTGACGCACTCGGGGTGCGCCCGCAGGCAATCCCCGCAGGCGGTGCAGCGGTCCAGATCGATGTGGCGTGGCGCTGTGGTGAGGGTTACCTGGAAGCTGCCAGCCCCTCCGGAGACCGCGGTGACCTCGGTCAGGGTGCGCAGGTCGATGTGCAGGGCGCGGCCCGCCTCCGACAGATGAGGCGACAGGGTGCACAGGTCGCAGTTGTTCGTGGGAAAGGTGCGGTCGAGCTGTGTCATGAGGCCGCCAATGGAGGCGGACCTGTCTATGAGGACCACGTCTCGGCCGGACTCGGCCAAATCGAGGGCGGTGCGGATGCCCCCCATGCCGCCGCCCACCACCAGCACCTTGCCAGGGGTCTTACTGGTCTCGGGGTGAGTCATGTCGAGCCTCTCCTCCTATAGGCCAGCCACGTCCAGTATGGCCGGCAGCCTGTGCTCCCAGCCGTGGGTTTGCAGCAGCACGCCCCTGGTGATCTTCCTGAGGGCGGCGGCGGTCTCACCGGCGATCTTCACGGCCTCGCCTTCCCGGTCGGCCGCCTTCTTGATGCGCTGGATGAGCCCATCCGAGATGTGGGCGCCGGGCTCGTTCCGCGCCAGGTAGCGCGCCACGGCCACTGACTTGATGAGGAACACACCCGCGATGACCGGCACTCCCAGGCCGGCGAGCTGCTCGAGGGGCGCGGTGCAGCGCTCGATGTCGAACACCGGAGGGGTGAGCACGAAGCTGGCTCCGGCCTCCACCTGCTTTTGCACCTGGTCGAAGGCCGCCTCGAATGCGCCATTGGCCAGGGTGGCCAGGCTGCATCCCGTGGTGAAGGCGGGGCTCCCGTCCAGGTCCGAGCCTCCCAGGTCCTTGCCCTCCTGGAGCCCGGCGATGGCACGCAGGAGACCCACCTCGTCCAGGTCGAAGACCGGCTTGGCGTCCCGATGATCGCTCAGGTCCATGTCCGCAGAGGGCATCACCACCAGGTTCTGCAGGCCTAGCACGTGGGCGGCCAGCAGGTCTGCTTGGAGGGCCATGCGGTTTTTGTCCCTGCAGTAGACGCCGATGATCGCCTCCAGCCCCTGCTGCTGCAAGAGCAGGCCGCCGGCCATGGCGGGCAGGCGCATTATCCCGTTGTCCATGTCGGGCACCAGCACGGCGTCCAGGCGCCCCTTGAGACGCCGACCGTCGTTGACGAGCCGAGAGATGTTCACCCCCTTGGGGGTGTGCATCTGTGCCAGCACGACAAATTCCTTACCTGATAGCCGTTTGAGAACGCTCATGGTTCCCTTTCCTGAGAAGGAGGCCTCCTGTGGAGCCTCGGGCCTATTTGAACCGGTCGGTGATCCTCTCCCTGGGAACGGTCGAGATGGCGGCCACGTGCTCGGGCGGCGCCCCCAGACAGAGCGCGAGAAGCTGGTTGAGATCAAAGACCGGCAGGGAGTAGCTATGACCGTTGCCCTCCGACAGCGTCTTTTGCTGGTTGTCCATCCACATGAGGCAGGTGATGCACGACACCACGATGAGGTCCGCCTCCGTCTCCGCGGCGATGGCGTCCAGCTTGGACTTGAGGAAGCCATGGGCAGCGCCCGAGTCGGCCTTGTGGAACCCCCCGGCCCCGCCGCAGCACTGGTGCTCCAGGCTGTAGTGCTCCACCGACGCCCCGAGGGCTTCCAGCAGGTCCGTGAGCACGTGGGGCGGGCCCTTGTCGGGCTCGAAGCCCACCACGTCGCTGGGGTAGAGGGTGTGGCAGGGAAACTGCACAATCGCCCGCAGCCCGTCCAGGCGCCTTTGCAGCTTGCCCTGGATGCGGTCTACGCCCACCTCGTTGTAGAGGATGTCCAGCATGTGGTGCGGGCGGGCCTTGCCCTGGTAGTGCTTCCCCCCCTTGGCCAGGATCTCGTTCACCTTCTCCCGCTTGGGGGCCTCCTCCATGATGTGGCTCCCCATCCTCAGGGAGCTGTAGCAAGAGCCACACTGCACGGCCAGGTTCACCCCCTGCTCCTCGGCGAGGGAGAGGTTCCAGGCGTTCACCGCGAGCTGCGCGTACTCGTCCGAGGAGGGGAAGGTGCCAAAGGCCGGGCAGCAGACGTAGCCCGGCAGATCCACCAGGTCCACGCCCAGCTTCTCCATGGAGTAGCGGATGCCGTGCTCCACGTCGGGTCGAAGGGCAGGGGTGTTGCAACCGAGAAAAAGACCGTACTTGGACATGGCGCTCCCCCCTTTATCCTTTGAACATGTAGTCGTTGTTGCTCACGACGTCGGTGGCCATGAGCATCTTCTGGTAGGCCTTTAGCAGCTCAGGGTCCTTGTCGATGGTGGGCAGCTCGCCCAGGCCCACGGCTGCGCGGGTCTCCAGCGCCCGTGACACCGGCTGGGTGTATCCCTCCTTGTAGAGCTCTACCAGGGAGGGCGGGATTCGCGTCTCGTCGTTTCTCACCTGCCAGCGCCTGATGGCCAGGCCCAGCTCGAAGGGGCGCACGCCCATGGGGCAGACCTCCTCGCACTTGGAGCAGCTCACGCAGGACCATGGGGTGTCCTCGTCCAGGAGCTCATCCTCCAGCCCCAGGAGCACCATTCGAGCCAGGCGGCGGATGAGCAGGGGCGGGTCGGCGTTGGAGGCAGGGCACACGGAGATGCAGCTCCCGCAGTTGAAGCAAAAGCGAATGTCCTCGCTTTCGAACACCTCCCGCCACATGTCGGGTATGACTTCTGCTTGCTCGAGGTCGATCATGGCTCTTTCCTGTCGCTCCTGTGGGGGCGGTGGCCCAGGGCCGCCCTGATGCGTTGTAGATGTGCTCGGTCCTCGGCGCCGTTGGGGTGGCCCATTGCGTCGTCTATGTGAAGCACCTCGGTCATGAGCTCCCTGCAACGGGAGAGCTCGTCCAGCCCCTCCAGCGCGCGCACCTGCGACAGCAGCAGCGCTCGTCTCCGCTCCTTGTCCGTGGGCTCCAGCAGTGGGAGGGCCTGGGCGAAAAGCTCCAGCGCCTTGCGGAAGTTGCCCCAGTCGGACTCCAGCCGCCCCAGCTCCGCAAGGGCGAACACGCGTCCCAGGTCGAAGGAGATGGACTCTGCCATGGCGAGGGCCTCGTCCAGGAGCTGGTTGGCGGTGCGCCATCGGAGGGACCTGTAGACCTTGCCCAGGTGGATCATGGTGATGCACTCCCAGCGGGGTCGCTTGCTGTGGCGGACCTGGACCAGTAGCTCCCAGAGGATCCGGGCGGCCTCCTCGTGCCGCCCTGACTCTGCCTTGAGCTTGGCCTCCAGGGTCTCACGCATGTGCTCCACGTCGGCAGCGTCCATGCGGGCGCTCCAGTCGACGGCCCATTCCATGGGGGTCTCCGCGTCATCGTTTCGGAATGGGAGCGTAAGCAGAGACCATGCCAGAAAAGCGGCGCGAATCCTGCTTCCGCTACTACGCGAATACTTCACACGTCAAGGAGCCACTTGATTTTTAAATGGAAAGTGGGAGCTGGTTTTGTGCCAGGTTCTGTGGCATATTGCACCAGTGGTGCATCTGCTGTTGCACAATGCAATGGTTGATGCAACCATTGAGAGAATGACCATGGGAAGACTCGACAACCGCTACTTTCCACTGCTGCTGGATGTCATCGACCAGGCCATCTTCACGGTGGACCGGCGCATGCGAATAACCTCCTTCAACCGGGCCGCCGAAGAGCTCACGGGCTACCCGGCATGCGAGGTCATCGGGCGGGAGTGCTCGGAGGTCTTCAGGACGGAGCTGTGCGATGGTGACTGTCCCATCCGCAGGGCCATCGACAGCAACCAGCGGGTCATCGACCGGCGGGTGCGCATCAGGGCCAAGGACGGTCGATCCATCCCTGTGTCGGTGAACACCGCCTCGCTGGTGACCCGGGCGGGAAAGGTCCTCGGTGGCGTGGAGGTGATGCGGGACCTGGCGCCCCTTCACGACCTCAAGCGCCAGCTAGATGGCCGCTATCGCTTCGAGGACATCATCAGCAAGAACGTCAAGATGCAGCGCATCTTCGAGCTGCTGCCCATGGTGGCCCAGTCCGACTCCACCGTGCTCATCCTGGGGGCGTCCGGCACGGGCAAGGAGCTGGTGGCCAAGGCGGTGCACCATCAGTCGAGCCGCCGGGATCGCCCCTTCGTGGCCCTCAACTGTGCCGCCATGCCCGAGACCCTCATGGAGTCCGAGCTCTTCGGATACGTGAAGGGCGCCTTTACGGACGCTCGCCAGGACAAGCCCGGGCGCATCGCCCAGGCCGACGGGGGCACCCTCTTTCTGGATGAGATCGGCGACCTTTCGCTCCACCTGCAGGTGAAGCTGCTGCGCTTTTTGCAAGAGCGCTCCTATGAGCCCCTGGGGGCCACCTTCACCACCAGGGCGGACGTGCGGATCATCTCGGCCACCAACCGCGACCTGGAGCAGATGGTGGAGGAGGGGGCCTTCCGCCGGGACCTCTATTACCGCATCAACGTCATGCAGATCCAGCTCCCGCCGCTCTGCCAGCGCGCCGAGGACATCCCCTTGCTGCTGGCCCACTTCATCAAGCGCTTTCGCCACTCCACCGGCAAGCCCATCGAGGGGATCTCTCCCGGCGCCCAGGCGGCCCTGGCGGCCTACCACTTCCCAGGCAACGTCCGGGAGCTGGAGAACATTGTCGAGCGCGCCTTCATCCTTTGCCAGGGGCCGCTCATCCGATTCGAGCATCTGCCTGCCAACGTGCGCCGTCACCTGGACGGCGAGGTGGTGTCCCTTTACCCTGGCAAGGAGCCCGGCCCTGGCGACGCCACGTCGGCCGGTGGCAGCCGGAGTGAGCCGGCCCCTGCGCGCGGATGGCCCGGCTCGCCAGCGCGCCCTCAGAGCGCGCACGTGCTGGACCTGGTGGAGCGGGACGCCATCGCCGCTGCCCTAGAGCGCCACAAGGGCAACCGCACCCACGCCGCCAGGGAGCTGGGCATCCACAGGTCGACCCTCTTCCGCAAGCTCAAGCGCTACGGCATGAGCTGACCCGGGTCCGATCCGCCGGTCCGCCACAATGCGGCCTCCCCGGGCAGCGCTCCTACCAGCACTCGGTGGAGTGGTTCTCGCCGTGGCAGCTACCAGAGCAGCTCGGCTGGCCCGAGCCGCAGCCGTTGGGGTCGAAGGAGACGCCTCCGCCAAAGTCCACGGTGCCGTTGACGTGGGAGCCGCTGCTCTGTCCCGGGTGACACTCCGAGCACGGGATCCCCTCGTTGCGGTGCTTGTTGTGCTCCCCTGTGCTGGGTTGGGCGTCGTGACAGGCGTTGCAGCCCCCTGGCCAGGCGCCCCCTGCCCAGTAGGGGATCACGTTCGGAGTACCGCCCCGGGCGTTGGAGTGACACGCGCCCACGCAGGAGCCCCTCGCGGTGACCGGGTTGCCCGCGGTGGCTGTGACGTCGAAGGTCATCCCCGCGGCGCGGCCCGCAAGCAGCACGTCTCCGTGGTGACCGGCTGTCTGCAGGTCCGCGGAGGGGACATAGCCCAGCGCGTGGCTCACGTCTCCGGCCGCCGGGAGGACGTGGCAGGTCTCGCAGGAGAACGCGACATGCGTGGAGCCAGCGCCCAGGTGCTCCACGTGGCGTCCCACCGCCAGGGTGTCCATGGTGGTCTCACCCCCCACGCCCTCGGGGGGGTTGTACTGCCCGGGGAAGGTCCCGTGGCAGAAGTCGCAGCTTCGCCAGTCGCGGCCGTGGCAGCCCAGGTTGTCGCAGGAGACTCCCGAGGAGCCGCCGTCCAGGTTGGCGCCGTGGCAGGCGGTGCAGTCCACGTCGTGCTCGTCCCGCTGCTGATTGGTCAGGAAGTAGTTGCTGCCGTGGTGATCGCCGCCGCCCTTGGGGGCGATCCAACCCGACAGGTCGTGGTATCCAGATGCCTCGACGACGCCGTCAATGTGCAGGCCGGGGTTGGCCCAGACAGAGCTGGCGGGCTCGGCCACGTCGAAGCTGGCGATCACGGCGCCGTGGCAGGTGCCGCAGTCGGCGCTCTGGGTGTGCGGAGAGGCGGGGGGCAGCCCGTGGCATGAGCCGCAGGCCGCCTGGTTGGAGTCCACCGCGGTCCAGGTGGGGGAGAGGTTGTCTCCACCTGGAAGCAGGGTGGAGCCGTGGCAGTAGACCCCCTCGCAGCTCGCCGAGGCGCGGTCGAACATGGGCACCGCTCCGTTGGCCGCGGCGAGGTCGCCCCAGGTCAGCGCCGCCTCGCCGTCGATGTGCCCCTCGTCGCTCACCGCAGCGGGGACAGCGTGGCACTGGTCGCAGGAGAGCTCGGCGTGCCAACTGCTCGGGCCCAGGTGGGCCTGGTGGGCGCCAACAGAGATGAGCGAGGGATCGCTCTCGCCGTGGGTGTCTCGCGGAGGAGCCGGGTCGTCGGTCGCCCGGTCGCCGTGGCAGTCGGTGCAGGAGAGATCCAGGCGCACGCAAGGGGGGCCCTGGTCCACCCCGGAGGAGAAGTCGGTGCAGGCGCCGAGCCCCGTGGTGACGAGCAGCAAGGCGACGGCCATTAGCCAAGGGCCAGGAGAACGACCATGGCGGCACCCGCCGCAGGCCCTGGCGGGTGAGCAAGGCGAGCACGCGCCGGGTGAGCAAGGCGAGCACGCGCCGGACGACCAGGATGGGTGGCCTGCCAACCGAGACGAAACGTGACGCATTCTTGCCTCCTCGAGGGCTCTAGCGGTGGCAGTAGCGGCAGGCGCGGGGGGCGTCCGGCTCGTAGCCGGTGTGGGTGCAGCTATTCCAGGGCTCTGGTCCGGCCGCGTGGCAGTCATTGCAGTTGGTCAGCCAGTGGTTCTGCGGGCGCTCGGGGGCGCCGTTGCCCCCGTGGCAGACCCCACAGGCAGGAGCAGAGAAGGCTCCGTCGTGCGTCCCCGAGAGGGAGTGACAGGCGCCGCAGTCCGCCCGCTGCCAGCCAGTGTGGCTCTCCTCCACCTGGGGGGTGTCGTGGGTGGCCGGGACCACCTCGCCGCCGTTGCCCCCGTGGCAGATGGAGCACTGCTCCACCTCGTAGTAGTCGTAGTGAGCTCCCGAGTGGCAGCTTGTGCACGCCTGGCTGCCCCAGCCCGGGTGGGTCTCGTCCAGGGTGACCACCGCGGTGCTGGGGTCCCCCCTTTGATACTCGGGGATGTCGGGATCACAGGAGATGGCCCAGGCGAGGCTGGTGATGGCAAGAAAAGTAATGACGCGGTGCATGGCCACAGGTACCTCTACAGGACACCTTAACCTTTCTTTGGCCGTTGCCGCTATCCGGGAAAACTCCGGAGTCGAGGCAGGGGCGCGGTGGAGCCCCAAGGGGTGGGGGAAGCGAGCTTGGGGGCCAACTGGGCCCCGGGGAGCGAAAAGTCGTTGCCCGGGGGTGCCAGAGCGCCTATAGACTTGGTCACATGTCGCGATCCAGAGCATATTACTTCCTGGCCCCGGCGCTGCTGGCCGCGGTCTTGGTTGGCAGCTACCTCGTGGGCTTGCCTCGGGCGGTGGAGCGGGCCCACAGGTCTCCGTGCAGCCTGCTCGGCCTGGAGTATCCGAAGCTGAAGAAAAAGCCGGGCTCCCTGGTGTTCACGGATCTCCATGGCAAGCCCTATCCCATCTCCGCGCTCAGTGGGCGGCTGGTGCTGCTCAACTTCTGGCTCACCACCTGCCAGCCCTGCCTGGAGGAGCTTCCCTCCCTGCTGGAGCTCGCAAACCGCTTCGGCACCAAGGGCATGGTCCTGGTCATGGTCTCCACGGACAAGAAAGGGGAGGCCATCAGCGCGTTCCTGGACAAGGTGCCGCGCCTGAAGAACCTGCCCGCCTCGGCGGTGATAGTGCGCGACCCCGGAGGCAAGATTGCTCACGAGCTGGGTACCCAGAAGTACCCGGAGACCTACCTCGTCAGGCCCGACGGCGGCTGGGGTGGCCGCGTGGTGGGCGCCCGCTCCTGGACGGGCCGCGGGGTGAGCGCCTGCCTGCTGGGCCTGCTGCCCTGAGCCCCTGGCTCCAGGAGACCTGGAGACGAGGGGCCAGGGAGGCAGCCAGCCAGCGCCAGGCAGCCAGGCAGCCAGGCAGCCAGGCAGCCAGGCAGCGCCAGGCAGCCAGGCAGCGCCAGGCAGCCAGGCAGCGCCAGGCAGCCAGGCAGCGCCAGGCAGCCAGGCCCGGCTGGGAATCACGACCCCTGGTCCGCCTCCTGCTCGGCGTCCTCCACCGACTCCAAAAGGGCCCACCCCCTGTCCATGGCGCGGGCGGCGCGCTCCTGCATGTAACGCCATGAAAAGAGCACGGCCCAGAGCGCCGTGAAGGCGCCGAGGCTGGTAAACAGAGCCCGCTTCATCACGACATCGAGGGTCTGCACAACAGAGGCGGGGGGGTGCATCCCCCGGCTCCAGAGCTTGACCGAGAAGAACACCAGCGGCACGTTGACCGCGCCGAATATGGCCAGCGTGGCCGAGATGCGGGGTGCGTTGGCTCCCCCGAAGCGCCGCACGAACACGTACACGGCGAAGGTGAGCCAGCAGATGAGCGACGTTGTCAGGCGGGCGTCCCAGACCCAGGCCTTGTTCCAGGCTCGGTAGGCCCAGATGGGCCCGGTGGTCATGACGATGATGCCGAACACGAAGGCCATCTCCCCTGCCGCCGCAGCCACCCAGTCGCCTTTGCGGTTGCCCAGAAGATGAGCGATGGCGCCGCCGGCGCAAACCAGCCCGGAGAGGAGCATCAACCACGCCGCAGGCACGTGGAAGAAGAAGATCTTGAAGATGACCCCCTGCTGCAGCTCGTTGGGGACCTGCCAGACCACCTGCGCAATGGCCCAGCCGAGCAGCAAGATGGCCAGAGCTGCGGTGATCTGAAGTGCACGGGGCTGCATGGGCTTCTCCTCGGACGTCCCCCAGGGCTCCTGCCCGGCGTCGCTGGGAGATGTCGCACGTGGGGCCCGAGGTTACACGGCTCCAGGAGCGGACGCAACCGGGTGGCCTGGCGGCTTCGTGGTCGGCAAGCTGCCGTATTGCCACTTGACCCCCCGATGCAAACTCTCTCATACTCGAGCAAATGTCGAAAAGTGAGCATGAGCTTCTTTGTCGTCGCGCAGGACCCATGCTGGATCGTCTCCGCGACAGGGGCTCCAGGCTGCTTTTCGGAGCGAGCGCCCGGTTCTACGACTGGATTACGTGGCAGCGGACGTGGAGGGAGCACTGCGCGAGCCTCGCAGATCTCTTCCCGAGTGCCACACCGGACGGGCTCAGGGTGCTGGATCTCGGGATCGGGCCGGGCGTTTCGGCGATCGGTCTGAAGGATAGAAGGCCCGATATCGAGATCTTGGGAGTTGATCGCTCCGGCCGGATGTTGAGGATCGCGGGCAGGAGGACCTGCGAGGAGGGAGTCTCCGTGGCCCTCGTCTGCTCGGACGCCGTGGCCCTGCCCTTTGTGAACGAGTGCTTCGACGTGGTGACGCAGCACAGCTTCTTGTACCTCGTCTCCGACCGCCATGCCGTCATCCGGGAGGTCTACAGGGTTCTGCGACCCGGAGGCAAGTGGGTGATGCTCGAGCCGAACGAGGGGGGATGCTTGAGGAGCGTCCCGTTCATGGAGGGGGAGCTGCGCTTTCGCTTCTCGATGATCGCGTGGCTGTTGTGGAGCCGTGGCTTCGGGAGGTTCGGCGAGACTGAGCTGGCCGACCTGTTGGAGCTGCGAGGCTTCGAGGACGTCCTCGTGCAGGAGACCTTGAGCGGGCTGGGGCTGCTGGCCAGCGCCACCAAGGTTGGATCCGCAGGAAAGGCGGTCGTTTGAGCGGCCAGTATCCATCGGTCGGTGCGCCGGGAGTACGCCTGATGGGCACGGGTCGGCTGTCGTTCTCCGGTGGCTGTCTTGGCCCGATGTCAATGGTCGTTGTGATCGAACCGGCCAGGGACGGCGTGAGGGTGCGCGTCGAGGATCGCTGGTCCCCTGGCAGGCAGACACCTGTCGTAACCGAGGCCCTACTCGACGGCGCGACCTTGGACCGCTTGGTCCAGCGCTTGCTGTCGGTCCGGACAGCACCCAAGCTGGAGCCGTTGCCCACAACAGCCGCGCTTTCGGCGAGTGCGCGGCTACCGCTGGATGACGGCTTGCTCGAGGTTTCCGCCAGCGAGATGATGGAAGGGCCGCCGGTCGATGGGCTGATCGCGGCGATCAACTGGCTGATCGAGGAG
>JAJRWW010000744.1 GCA_024276595.1 Myxococcota bacterium | reverse complement strand
GGGAGCCTGTCCCGCCTCCAGGCGGGGAGATGCCTGCTGGTGGTCGGCCCCATGCGGCCGGCTTGCCCCCGCCCACACCGCCTCCCATCCCGGACGGGGCTGCCTCTCCCCGGGGGGGCGCTCCCTCGAAGCTGCGCATCGGCGACTACACCATCGACGAGGAGATCGGCGCCGGCGGGATGTCTGTGGTCTACCTCTCCCACCAGGCGAGCCTCGGGCGACCTGTGGCGGTCAAGGTGCTGCGCGCAGACATTGCCGCTCAGCCCCACCTCCTGGAACGCTTTCAGCGGGAGGCCAGGAGCCTGGCCGCGCTGCAGCACGAGTCCATCCTGCACATCTACGACTACCGGGTGGACGCTGGCGTGCCGTACATGGTCACCGAGCTTGTGGAAGGGGTGGACCTGTATGATGTCTTGGAACGCCACGGTCAGCTCCCGGTGGATGTGGCGGCGGTGGTGGCTGCCCAGGTGGCCCGGGCTCTGGACTACGCCCATTCCCGTGGGGTCATCCACAGGGACGTGAAGCCGGCGAACATCATGTTCACCAGCCACGGGGGCGTGAAGCTCATGGACTTTGGGATCGCCCGGCAGGCCGACAGCAGAGACCTGACCCAGGCTGGAGCAGGGGTGGGCACTCCTGCGTACATGTCCCCCGAGCAGATAATGTGCGAGAGGCTGGATGGTCGCACCGACATCTGGAGCCTCGGCGTGGTGCTCTACCAGATGGTCACGGGACAGAAGCCTTTCTTGCAGGACGACTCCCGGAGCGTCCTGCACAAGATCCGCGCCGACCGGCCCCCGCCTCCCAGACAGCTCAACGGGGCCATCGGGCGTCCCCTCGAGCGGATCATCTTGCGCTGCCTGGAGAAGCGTCCGGAGGACCGCTACCCCGTGGCCCAGCAGCTCGCGCTGGCCCTGGAGCGGTTTGTCTCTGCCCGGGTGGCCATGGGTCACCAGGCCCAGCTACTTTTCTTCCTTCAGAGCGTGGGAGAGCTCAGCGAGGAGCAGGTTCATGCCGCCCTCCCCGAGGGTGCAGGAGGGGGCTACAGGGCCACCTTTCCAGGGCGCTCCCGGGCCAGCTCCCACGGCCCGCCCCTGCGGATACCCTGGGCGGTCTGGGTAGGTGCGGGCTCCTTGGGGATCCTGCTCACCTTCCTCGTCGTGGTCCTCGCGGCCTGGCCTACAGACTCTCCGGGGCAGGGGCGGGGCGACTGCCCGGGCCTGGCCGCCATGTCCAGCCAGGCGGTCGTCCCCGCCAGGGGAATGGTCGCTGGGATGAGGCCCGTGCCCGGGCGGGGTGGGCTCAGGGTGCTCGCGCACCCGTGGGCCGAGGTGCTGCTGGGTGGGGTGGTCGTGGAGACCACGCCATTCGACCGACCCATTCCCCTGGCTGTTGGCACCCACCGGGTGGTGCTGCACCACCCGAAGCTGGGCCGGGTGATCCGCACGGTCCGGGTGCGGCCGGGTCAGGTGAGCACGCTGGTGGTGGATCTCACCGAGGGTGCCGCGGGCGGCGCCGGGAGGCACGGTCCATGAGAGCATCGGAGCCGCGGTCGCCTGCCCCTTCGAGGCCACGGGCCTGCCGACTTGAGGCGGGTCGGATGCGGTTGGAGACTCTCAGCACCGTGATGCTCGTGGGGCTCGGAGGCCTGCTCGTGCCAGCGGAGGCGGTCGCTGCCCCCAGGGCGCTCGCGCGCGTGGTAAAGAGGGGCGAGACAGCGGCCGGGCTGGCTCGGCGTTACTACGGGCAGCCCGCCATGGCCCGGGCCCTGCTGCTGGCCAATGGTCTCGATGGGCTCGCTCGTCGGCCACCGCGCCTGAGGGCGGGGGCCACCGTGACCATCCCGACGTCCTGGAGCTACCGCATCAGGCAGGGGGACACCTTTGCCACCATCGCGCGCGACTACCTCGGAGACGGCGCCAAGGCGGGGTTTCTGGCCTGGATCAACGGCAAGGACATGCGCCGCGGCGCGCCCGCCGGGCACGTGATACTCATCCCCGCTCTGGTGAAGGCGAGGGTCAGGCGGCCAATGACCTTGAAGAAGCTGGCGGCGCGGCTGCTGGGCAGCAAGCCCGGCTCGAAGGCGGTGGCTCGGCTCGTGCGCCGCGTCCGAAGATACAACGCCCTTGCTGGCGAGCCCAAGCCCGGGAAGTCCATCTGGATCCCGCTGGTTCGCCTGCGCCTGCTGGGGTGGTTTCTGCCCACCATGCTGCCCAGAAAAGATCCCGGTCGTCTGCGTCGGGCCCGTGCTGCGCTCAAGATGGCCCGGGCCGACCTGCGCGCCGGGCGCTATCTGGAGGTGGCCCTGGCCCTCTCTCCTGTCACAGGCCTGCGAGGGCTTCCGCGATCCCTGCTGCTCTCCGCCGGGCGCCTGCTGGTCACCGCATACGTGGCCCTATCCCGAGGCGCTCGCGCCCTGGTGGCCGCCCGGGCCGTGCTGGCCCTCGACCCCGGGTATCGCCCAGACCCGGTGCAGACCTCACCAAAGGTCCGCGCGGTCTATCTCAGGGCCGCCAAGGGGGGCTCCGCCGCCACACCCAAGGTGTCAGGCAATTGACCAGCCCGCCCCCCTCGGGTAACTTGTCTCCACCCGTTGTTTCTTGGCCAACTGTTGAACTGCCCCAAGTGCAATAGCCTGATTTCGGCCCCCTCATCCGGCATCTGCCATGCGTGTGGAGCTGACCTCCCGGCGAGCGCCGAGACTTACCACTCCTGGGTCGGCGCCCTGGTGGAGGGGCGCTACAGAGTGCTCGAGCTCATCGGGCGTGGGGGCATGGGGGAGGTCTACAAGGTCGAGCACGTGCGAATGGGCAAGATCGCCGCCATGAAGCTGCTGCACCAGGAGCTGGCTCGGGAGCCCGAGATCGTTGCTCGCTTTCAGCGAGAGGCCAAGGCCGTCTCCAGGCTCTCTCATCCGCACACTGTGCAGGTGTTCGACTTCGGCGAGCAGGATGGCTCGCTCTTTTTGGTCATGGAGTTCGTCCGGGGCAAGGACTTGGGCACCCTCTGCAGGGAGGAGGACCACCTCGGCTACAAGCGGGCGCTTCCCATGCTCGTGCAGATGTGCCTCGCCCTCGAGGAGGCGCACGAGATGGGCATCGTCCACCGGGACATCAAGCCCGAGAACGTGCTGGTTCACCGCACCACCGACGGAGCGGACTACATCAAGGTGCTGGACTTTGGCCTGGCCCTCTTCAGGGAGCCGGGGCCGGAGCAGGCTAACATCACCGCCCAGGGAAACGTCATCGGCACTCCCTACTACATGTCTCCCGAGCAGATCCGCGGTGAGGAGGTGGATCAGCGTGCGGACATCTACGCCCTCGGCGCCACCCTGTACCGGATGGTCACTGGCGAGACTCCCTTCGTGGCCAAGACGCCGGTGGGGGTGCTCACCAAGACCCTCACCGAGGTGCTCATCCCCCCGTGCAAGCGACGGCCGGACCTGAACATTCCCGGCGCCCTCGAGGCGGTGATAATGAAGGCCATGGCCAAGGATGCTTCCGAGCGCTACGGGACAACCCGGGAGCTGCGGAAGGCGCTGGAGGAGTGCATGTCCACCCTCAGCGTGCCGAACGCCATGGTCCTGGGCGGGGATCCCTGGAGCCAGACGTCCATCCCGCGCATCGAGGTGGCCACCAGCTCCCCCTTCACCTCCGAGAACAACCTCAAGCGAGAGGACCTGGACCTGTTCGAGCGGCGGCTGCGACGCAGGCGACTGGGCTCGATCCTGCTGCTGCCGCTGCTCTTGCTGCTGGGTGGTGGGGCCGGGTTGGCCTACTACCTGCTGCGTCCCCCTGTCTCTACCAGAACCCTCACCACGGAGAAGGAGCCCAACAACAAGCTGGAGCAGGCCAACCCCATCGCCAAGGGGAGACCAGTAAAGGGGCTCATTGGGAAGCGCCTCTCGGAGACCAAGTCGGACGTGGATGTCTACTCCTTCAACATCCGTGCAAAGGGGCCGGTGCTCTTCTCCGCCCGCCTGAAGGGCATCCCGTACATCAACACATCTTTGCAGATCTACGACGACAGGTTCCAGGAGGTCGTGGCCGTGGACAACGGCCCCGCACGCTTCGACGAGGTGCTGCCCAACCAGGTGCTCCAGCCCGGGCGCTACTATGCGGTGGTGCAGGAGGTGGCCGGCAAGGACCCCAAGACCAACATCAACGACCAGTACGTGCTGACGGTGGACTGGCGTCCGCTGCGGGCCGGGGACGAGGTGGAGCCCAACGACGCCTTCGAGCGCGCAAACCTGGCAAGGAGCGGCGAGACCATCGTGGGCTATTTGTCTCGCCCCGACGACGTGGACGTCTTTCGACCGGAGGGCAGGGGCGGTGGGACCCTCTCGATAACCGTTTCCGCCCTGGCCGGGGTCGACCTGCGGCTCCGGGTGGTGGGCCTTGGCCGGGGAATCTCGAGGACCAGCCGCGAGGGGTCCGATGGGGCCATGCCCGAGGGCCTGATCGTGGCCTGGACCCGAGTGGCAGACTCCGGCGGCGCGGGCAAGGGCGAGACCCTCGAGATGCTCCCCTGGCCCAGGTCCGCCCCGGCGCCCCTCATCGTTGTGGAGCGTAAGAGCGGTGTGGGTCCTCCGGTGGGCCTGGATCAGGCATACAGGCTCAAGGTGGTGTTTCACCGGGGCCAGGTGGGCTCTCGGGCGACACCCGTGGGGCCCGGGAAGACCCTGGCGCAGCCGCCTCCCCGGCGCGCTGGCCGGAGTCGGCCCAAGGGGGTTGGCTCAGCCAAGGTCCGCCCGGCCCGTCCGGCGGCCATGGCCCGCCCGACAGCCATGGCCCGCCCGGCACCCATGACCCGCCCGACAGCCATGACCCGCCCGACAGCCATGACCCGCCCGGCACCCATGGCCCGGCGGCCCGGTGAGGGACCCATGGCGCGTCCGGCCAGGGGGGCAGCCAGAGCTCGCTCGCGGGCCATGGCCCGCCCACCCGGAAGGAGCTCCCCGTCCCGCCGCCCCGCGGCCCGGCCTGCTCCCCGCCCGGCAGCCCGGCGGCGTGCGCCCCCGTGAATGAATGGGGGGGTATGACCCGTCACTAGCCCCGAGGAGGGATGCTCCAAGGAACGGTCCGCTCAGCGGGTCGTCCGCCGAGAGATGATCCGCCAAAGGATCGTCCGGAGAGGGTCTGAGATGAGAGTGATCGCGCTCGCCTGGTTTCTGTTGCTCACCCTGGGAGGAGCGGATGGGCTGGCCCGGCGTCCCCGGGCCGCGGCTGGCGCTCTCACTCTGAGGGCTCTGCAGCACGGCCTCCGCAGGGCCTATGCCCGGCCGGTGGCGCGAATGGGCACCTTCGCGGTCTACGTGAAGGTTGCCGGCGGCAGGGTGATCTTCTCCCGCCGGGGCTCCACCCGCCTCCACCCCGCATCCTGCATCAAGCTGGTCACCGCCGCGGCGACCCTCCGCCGTCTGGGCAAGGGCTATCGCTTCCACACCCTCGTGCGGGGACGCATCCAGGGCGACCACATGACGACGCCCATCTTCCTGTGGGGCCAGGGAGATCCCAGCCTCACCAGCCATGACCTGGAGCGCTTTGCCCGGCAAGTGTTCGCCAGGGGAGTGCGGAAGATTCCAGGTGGAGTGGTGGTGGACGACAGCTACTTCGACTCTCGCCGCTGGCCTCCGGGGTTCAGAGAGCCCTCCAGCTCTGCGTACATGACCCCCGTGGGCGCCGTCTCCATGGATGGCAACACCGTGCAGGTCACGGTCAATCCCACCCAGCCAGGGACGAGGGCAAAGGTGACGCTGTTGCCCCCCTCGAGCTACCTGCTCAAGAGGATAAGCGTCAAGACCGGCAAGCGAACGCGCCTGTACGCCTACGCCTCACGCAGCGGCAAGCAGCTCCGGGTCTTCGTGTCGGGCACCATCGCGGCGGGGGCATCTCCCACCAGCAGATGGGTCCGTGTGCTCGACCCGGCGGCCTATGCGGGAGCTACCTTCAAGAGCGCCCTGGAGCGAGCCGGGATCGTGGTGGGCCCGGTGCGGCGGGGCAGGGTGAAGGGGGAGCCGGTGCTCATTCGGCACCAGTCGAAGCCCCTCGCGGAGCTGGTGGCCTACATGAACAAAAACAGCAGCAACTTCTACGCGGAGCAGCTCATCAAGGCTCTCGGCGCGAAGGTGTACGGACGTCCCGGCACAACGCGCAAGGGCGTGAAGGCGACCAGGGGGCTCATGCGGCGCTCGGGCATCCCTGCGCGCCAGTACCGCATGGACAACGGATCCGGGCTGCTGGGCAGAACCCGCGTGGCGCCCAAGGCGTTGGTGCGGCTCCTGGAGAGGGTGCGGACCCTCCCGTGGCTGTACAAGGCCCTGCGCGACTCTCTGCCCGTGGCCGGGCTCACCGGCACCCTGGCCAGGCGCCTGGTGGGCACCGTGGCCGCCGGCCGGGTCCACGCCAAGACGGGCACGGTGAACAAGGTGAGCTGCCTGGCCGGGTACGTGGATCGACGGAGCGGCAAGCCCCCAATTATCTTTGCCATCATCCACAACGGCTTCACGACATCCCACCGCGTGGCACGCAAGGTTCAGGACCGCATGGTCATCCTGCTCGCCCGGTACGCTCTCGGCAAGTAGGCGCCGGGAGCAGGCTGGACGCGATCCCCATGTGCTGCCCGCTCGCCTGCCCGAGCGCCCGACCCACAGGGTTGCCAAGGAGTTTGGGCTGGTCTATTCTTCCGGCAATGGCAAAGTCCAAGCGGCGGAAAAAGGTCAAGCGACGTTCGGCCAGCGCTGGCCGGAGCGCGCCCAAGGTGAAGGGCTCCCGGCGGAGCCGTCCCAAGGGCGGATCCATGATGTCCATGCGCTCGGGCTTCAAGGGGATCGCGGGATCTCTCGTTGGGAAGGAGACCCGGGACTCCAAGACCAGTCGCTTCGTGAATATCTTTTGGTGGGTGGTGACCATCGCCATCGGGATAGTTGCCGCGGTGGTCTTCTACCAGAAGTTCGTCAAGTAGATCTGCTCATCTGGGGGAGGCTGACCGCTTCCGCCCCCACGGCCTCTGCCTGCACCATGCAGACCACAAGCTGCTGATAACGCGGCAAAATACTGAAAACTTGATCTTTTGGGAGCGTGTGCTCCAATGTAGG
>JAJRWW010000743.1 GCA_024276595.1 Myxococcota bacterium | reverse complement strand
TAAAGCCCCCTCTCGGGATCAGCCAGGTAGCTGTCCTCGTTGTGATCGCGCTTTTGGCCGACGTCCGTTTGCACCCAGGATAGAAGCCGCATTGAGTGGAAAGCGTACGTAAATAAGGCAGCAGCGTCAACCGCGCTGACTCGTAGACCGGGGTGTATTGGGCGTTTTCTCCTCTGACCGTTGGACCTCAGAGGGCACAGGCGAATGGGGGGCATGGGCGGCATCCTGGGCTGCTCGCCGTTCGGGCTGCCGTCTCTTGTGGGCAGAAGCAAGTTGCGCAGCTCCGTCCGACCGCCCGCGGCGCTGGGTACAAGCCTTTCGCCGGCCTTGGCTCAGGAGCGAGGCGCCCCGGTCGGGGGGAGACTGCGGCTCCGGCGACGCAGGAGCGCTCCCAGCAAAAGCAGCAGCGCTGCCAGTGGCAGCCCCTTCCCAGGGCCCGGTTCGGCGCCGCAGCCGCAGCCGGAATCCCTTGTGGGGTGCACCTCGGGATCCGGGTACTCCGAGCCCCATGGAGTGTGTATGGGTGCGCTGCCATCGCCCGGGCCCACGTCGATCACATAGGGAGCGTCGGGGTCGTCCGGATCGAGCTCGATGGCGCCCCGGTCCAGGGCCTCGCCGCGCTGCCCTGAGCCCAGTCCGAACCGATCCAGCAGGGCCAGGAGGGAGGCTGGCAGCTCCCCCCCCGTGTCGATGGCCAGCGCCGACTCGGAGGTCAACCGGAGGTCCTGCCAGGATCCGTCCGAGATGCTCGGATCGAAGCCGGCCAGCCTGGGATCACCCTCGACACCGTCGGGCTCGATCCCCAGCTCCGACTGGACCTCTGCCAGGGTGGGGAGCTCTCGATAGCCCCTGCCGTCCACGTGGCCCGACAGGATCCCAGGGGTGTGCTGCGGCCAGGGCTCGTAGCCCACGAGGTGGTAGAGATTGTGGTCCACCGTCACCTGCCCGGCCAGCACCCGCTCGTCCCCGACGGTGAGGGCAGATCTCTGGGTGTGCACAAAGAGCGTGTTGGTGATCACCAACCCGGCGTTCTCCTCGTTGAAGGGATCCCGTACCCCCATGGTGTAGCCACGGGGGCTGCCGACTATGGTGTTGTTGACCAGCACCGCGCCCTGGTCGATCCAGCTTCCGGATGCCATGAACCCCGCCAGCCCGTTGGCAAAGGCGATGTTGCGGAAGAAGTGGACCCCCCCCGCGAAGTCGATGTAGTAGCCCATGCCGCCGCGACCGTGGTAGGTCCAGTTGTTCCTGACCTCAGACACCCAGGCCCAGCCCACGTTGTTGCGGGAGACATTGCCCATCACCAGCGCGTCCCGGAAGGTGTGGCTCCGGTCAGCGTTGGCACCCCAGAACTTCAGCCCCGCGGCGTCGGTGGCATTCTCGACGCAGTGCTCGAAGAGGTTGCCCAGCACGAGGATGTCACCCGTGAGAATGTCCTCGGGCTCCACATGATGCCCGGGGCTGGACTCGGTCTGAGCCTTGGAGAAGACCACGCCGTTGTGCGCGATATGGTGGACGTGGTTGCCCTCGAACAGCAGGTGGTCCGCGTGTCCGAAGCTCATGCCCACGCCGCCCTGCTCATTGTCCCGAAAGCCGATGCGCGCGAACTCGTTGTGGAAGATCCGGACGTCTGTGATCCCGGGGCGAATGAAGTCCTGGCCCGATCCTGCCCAAAAGAAGATGCCCAGGCTCTCCATGTCGTGTACCCGGGAGTCGCGCAGGGTGAAGCTGCGGATCTGGCTTCCAGGCGCTGACCCGGGCTCTGGCTCGTAGGCCAGGTGGAGCCCTTGCGTGGACCAGCCCAGGTCCAACCCCGACAGGGTGATCCCATGGCATTTGTCGTCCCCGCTCCCCGAGATGCGGATGGCCTCCTTCTCGAAGAGGAGGACGCTGAGATCCTCCAGGACAATGTATGAGCGGTGGGAAAGGTCGATGCCTCGCTGTCGCACGGAGATCTCCACACCGAGCTGGTCTGGGGCCTGGCCATCTGGCGTCCAGATGTAGAGGGTATGGGTGGGCTCTTCGAAGTGCCACTCTCCAGGGCTGTCCAGGAACCCGGCGAGGCCCTCCAGGAAGTACTTGGAGCTCCACCCGAGGTTGGGCATGGCCGGATCGTGATCGAACCAGCACCCTTCGGTGTAGGCCTCGGGGAGCGCCTCCACACGCACCCGCCCTCCGCTGGCCGTCTCGGCCACCCTGCGGCGGTACATGTAATGCCCCGTGCGGGTTCCCTTCACGTACATGATGGCGCCAGTGACGTCCCCAAGGCTAGCGAGGCTCCCGGGCTCCACCCCGACCGGGGTGGCGTCGTCACTCGCGTCGGTCAGCCAGCGGTCGGAGCGGTTGGGCTCGTCGCAGTCCGGATCAGCCACGGGGTCGCATGTGCAAGGACCATCGCCCCCATCGGCGGACCACCAGAGCTCGTGGTGCCGAAACGACGTCTCCACGTGCCAGTCTGGTTCTCTGGCCCGTGGCAGCCGCACGAGGGCGCCCTGTTGAACGTCGGGGATCATCACGAACCGCGGCGCGCCAGCGAGGTCCCATCCCGACAGGTCGGCCTTCCAGATTGTCGCCTGGGTCAGGTCCACCCCTGCCGGGAGATCGATCTCCTCCGGGTCCGTGAGCCGTGTCCAGCTCACCTCTGAGGCCGGGTTGGACCCCAGGATACGTACAGTGGTGCGCCCCCCTGTGGCGTGCAGGCGGATGGGGGCCTCCTCTGTCCCGTCCGTTGGCAAGACGAGCGACTCCCGGTACTCCCCCGGACCGATGTGGATCACGGTCCCGGGCCCCGACAAGGCCACGGCCGCTCCGATGGTGCGCAGGGGGTCGGTGGCCGTGTCGCCCTCTGCGTCATCCTGGCCCACGCTCGCGTCCACCCACAGCTCCGGATAGGCAGCCCAGAGCAGCGTAACGTCGTCGAAGAAGATGGTCCCCGAGGGCGTCTGCCCGTTCCAGCTTCCGTCGCCCTTGCCCAGGATAAGCACCTGCACGAAGGTGGCGGCGTGTGACACCCCAGACACCAGATGGTGCTGGGTTTCGTCCACCCAGACCCCCACCCAGTCGCCGGGGCGGCAGCCCAGCACCACCGTGTGCCAGTCGCTGGTCAACGTCAATGTGGCAGGGTCGATGCTGCCGTCGGGCAGCTCCAGGGAGAGCAGGAAGCCCCCGGCAGGGTCCTGGGCGAGGCGGAGCCCGGCCATCACGTTCCAGTCGCCGTCCCGGAAGCGCACCACGGCGACCGTCTCCCCGGCCGGGATCTCCACCTCGTTGGGATGCAGCTCGAAGCGGACATAGGTATCCCGTGGGAACTCCAGGTGTGGCCACTCATCCAGGTTGTAGCGCTGGAGGTAGGTCTGGTCCTGTCCGGAGACGTCCACCGACAGCCCGCCTCCTCCCGCGTCGAAGGCCGCCGCGGCAGACACCCGGATGCGCCCCTCCCCGTAGTCCTCCCAGAGATCGCCCAGGCTCCCTCCGTCAAAGCCGTCTGTCCAAACCACCCGCGCATCTGGCCAGGTGGGCGGCGCCGCCGCGGCCCGGGATGCCAAGAGCAACAGGCTTCCCATCAGGAGACTCGCAAGGAACCGCACTGGTACACGACGCATCTGCTTCTCCCCCTTTGATGGAAACGAGTATCTCGTTACACGCGGAGTGGGTCAAGGTAGACAGTGGGGTATGATCGCCAGATCGCACCCAGTCGGGTAGTCGGGTGCGCCGCGTAATGGAACCCAGCGGTAGTACTCCACGCCGATGTCCTGGAAGGCAGGGCTGGTGGCGCGTCCGACGCGATCGATCACAAAGCCACATTCCGTAATAACTACGAGCGCCAAGATCCAGGTACGTGATTTCCCCCCGATCAGAGAAGAGTATCCGGCTCCGGCTGTTTACATTTTCCTCCACGGCTGATATCCGTATCGTGAGTCGCGTTTCGTCGTGCGTCGAGTGTAGACGATGCGGTGGGGTATCTTCTTCCTGGCCCTGGTGAGCATCCTGGCAGCTACCATGTTTGGTAGTTACTGGGTGCCTGCGTCTGCCCTGTCTCCACCGCACAGCGACGCCAATGGAATCGCCTGTGCCGACTGCCATGCCGCGCATGGACCGGGCGTGCTCCTGCCCCGCGGGCTCGCTCAGGAGGTCGTGTGCAAGAGCTGCCACAACCCCACCGGACAGGCGGCAAGCATGATCCACGTAGCTAACCACGTCGTCGACGGTGGGGCGACGACCGTGGACTGCGGCTGCTGTCACAACGCCCACG
>JAJRWW010000742.1 GCA_024276595.1 Myxococcota bacterium | reverse complement strand
GGCGATCCTTCCTGCTGAAGGCCAGGAACGTGGGCGCTGCTGCGGCCGTGGTGGGCCTCGGTGCCTCGGTCGCCCTGGGCCAGGCGGGCTGCTACGCCGACTACGCTGACGGCTATGCCGACTACGCCGACTATGCCGACGGCTACGCCGACGCATATGCCGACTACGCCGACGCATATGCCGACTACTCGGATGCGTCCTATCTCAATTACGGCGACTACTCGGACGGCTACTCGGACGGCTACCTGGACGCCTACGCCGACGCCGGCTAGGTTCTCGGCTGCTCTCCCCAGGCACCTGCTCTGGTTTTGACCCCCTCCTGACCGCCCCTTCTGCTCCTCCTGCAAGACAGGCATGGGCACCTTTGCGTGAACCTCCCGCGTAAGGCTTCGTGGTGCCGGCGCGACTGCACTGGTATAACTTTTCGAGCTCGTCTCCAGGACTGTCCATGGTTGCCCACATCTTGCTCACCCTCGCCCTGGCTCTTTACTGCACTGGCGCCGGACTGCTGTATCTTTACGGCCTCAACTGCTTTGTGATGATCGGGCTGTTTCTGCGTGGGCGTGCGCAAAGGCAGGCCGAGGACGAGCAGATCCGGCGTCGCTTCGTCGCCTAGACCAGGGAAGACGATCTGCCGGTGATCACCACCCAGCTCCCGATCTTCAACGAGCGCTTCGTGGTTGGTCGGCTCCTGGATGCGGTGGTGGCCATGGACTACCCCGCCCACAAGCACGAGATCCAGCTCCTGGACGACTCCACGGACGACTCCCTGGAGGCCAACAGGGCCATGGTGGCCCGGCTGCGGGCACGGGGCGTGGACATCCACCACATACACCGGTCCGAGCGTGCAGGGTACAAGGCGGGCGCGCTGGCAGCGGGCTTGGAGCGGGCCCGTGGGCTCCACGTGGCGGTCTTCGATGCTGACTTCGTCCCCGCGCCCGACTTCCTTCGCAAGACGGTCCCATTCCTGGAGTCCGATCCGCGCTGCGGGTTTGTCCAGACGCGCTGGGGGCACATCAACCGAGACTTCTCCTGGCTCACGCGGGTGCAGGCGCTGGGCATCGACGGCCATTTCGTGGTGGAGCAGTCGGCGCGCGCCTGGAGCGGCCTGTTCCTCAACTTCAACGGCACCGCGGGCATCTGGCGGCGGGCAGCCATAGAGGACGCCGGCGGCTGGGAGGCCGACACGATCACCGAGGACCTGGACCTCTCCTATCGCGCTCAGCTAGCGGGTTGGCACGGCCGCTTCCTCTTCGACACGATCACACCCTCAGAGCTGCCCACCGACATCAACGCGTTCAAGTCCCAGCAGCATCGTTGGGCCAAGGGCTCCATCCAGACGGCGGTGAAGCTGCTGCCCAGGATCCTTCGTCGGCCCGACCTGGGCTGGTTCAAGAAGGCACAGGCGGTGCTGCACCTCACCCACTACCTGGTGCACCCCATCATGCTGCTGATGACCCTGCTGGTGCTTCCAATCCTGGCGTGGGGCCATCGTGTCCTCCCCGCGGGCTGGCTTCTTCCGGTGTTCGTGCTGATGCTCGCCTCCATGATCGCCCCTTCCACTTTGTACCTTTTCTCCCAGGCGGCGGCCCATTCCGACTGGACCAGGCGCCTGCGCCTGCTGCCCACCCTCGCGCTGCTGGGGGTGGGGCTGGCGGTGAACAACACCAGGGGGGTGGTGGAGGCCCTGCTGGGACACAGGCGGCTGGAGTTCGTGCGCACACCGAAGCTGGGGGTCATGGCCGAGCGCGGCCAGGATGTCTCGGCCGGATCGAATCACGACGCCGCGGAGAGCGGAGCGACCCTCGCGGGAGCTCCCGGCCAAGGCGCTCTGGGTGGCTACCGGATCCCCGCCAACGGGATGTACCTGCTGGAGCTGCTCATGGGGGCGTGGGCCATCGGCGCCTTCGTACAGTACGTGACCCTCTACAAGCTCCTCATTGGACCTCTGTTGCTGCTGCACTCCCTGGGCTACCTGGTCGTGGGGCTCACGTCGGTGCTGCACCACCGGCGCCTGGCCTCTCCATGAGCCACGACAGCTCCTGGCCTCTGCCCGCCAGGCCCTCCGAGCCTCGATCCTTCGAGGCGCCGACCACCTGGCGCTGGCTGCTGCTGGGGGCCACAGTCGCTGTGCTTTCAGGCCTCACAGTGGCCCTGGGCATGGATGTGGGCGGCTTTGAGGCCTGGGTATGGACGGTCATGCTGGGGAGCATCCTGGCCGGAGCCCTCGTGGTCGCCTCTGCCCTCGCCCTCCGAGGTGCGAGGCTCCCCCGCGCGGGGGTGTGGGTGGGGCTGGCCCTGGCCGTGCTCTTTCGCCTCTCCCTCTTGCCCGCCGAGCGCTACCTCTCCGACGACGCCTTTCGATACCTGTGGGACGGAAAGGTGCTGGCACATGGGATCAACCCCTACGCACACGCCCCCAGCTCCAAGGAGCTGGACGCGCTGCGGACCCACCGCCTCGACGGGCTCATCAACCACCCGGCGCATCGTACCGTGTACCCGCCGCTGGCGCAGGCCTACTTCGCCGCTGGCTACCTCCTCTCTCCGGGGAGCCTGCTTGGGCTCCAGGTGCTGTTTGTCCTGTCCGAGGTGGTGTCGTGGCTGCTCTTGCTGGGTCTGCTGCGACGCTGGGGGCGCTCTCCTGCCTGGGTGCTGCTCGCAGCCTGGGCGCCCCTGGTCGTGTTCGAGGGCTACCTGCCGGGGCACGTGGACACCCTGGGCTTGCCCTGGCTGGTGCTCCTGGTGGTGGCCCTGGACCGCAGGATCGGCTGGCTGGCCGGGGTGGCCCTGGCGGCGGCGTGTCTCGTAAAGCCGCTCCCGGTGATCTTGCTCCCTGTGGCCCTGGTGCACCTGGGGTGGCGTCGTGGCCTCCACCTCTGCGCGGTCCTGGTGGCGGTGGTGTTGCTGGCCTACCTCCCGTTGCTCTCTGCTGGAGATGGGTTGACGGAGTCTCTGTGGCTGATGGCGCGCAAGTGGTCCTTCAACGGCAGCCTGGCCGCGCTGCTCGAGGCGTCCATGCCCCAGGCCACTGCCAGGATGCTGGCCGCAGGGATCCTGTCCGCGCTGCTGCTGGCGGCCCCCTTCCTTGGGAGGAGCCTCACATCTCGGCTGCTGCTGGCTCAGGTGGCCTGCGTGGTCTGCACGCCCAACCTCTACGCCTGGTATGCCATCTGGATGCTCCCCCTGCTGGTGCTGCGCCCCGATCCCGCGCTGCTCTCCCTGGCGCTGCTGCTCCCCTTGACCGAGGTGGTCAACGTCCGGTGGAGGATGGCGGGGGTGTGGAAGGTGGAGCTGTGGCCCAGCGTTGTTATTTACAGCGTCTTCTACCCGCTGCTGGCCATCAGCGCATGGATGAGGTGGGGAGCCTTTGCACCGGCGCCCGAGAGAGGCTCTCCTTCTTCGCTGGCCTCTGGGGAGCAGGTGTAGGGCCTAGTGGCTCAGACCGACGAGGCGGTGTCGACCAGGGGTGGGCGCCGATGTTGGTGTTTCTGCCCGTATCTGGGGCCTCGCTAGCCTGACTGTAGAGGGGAGCTCTGCGGTTCCCCTCCCCCGGAAGCAAAGCTCCCTGGGACCCCCTCCCCTCAGCACGGCGACACTCGTCGCCGGCCGTCGCACGTGCG
>JAJRWW010000081.1 GCA_024276595.1 Myxococcota bacterium | reverse complement strand
GCAGGGGTCAAGGGCGGCAAGCTCGCGGCAAGGGCCAGCTCCCACGCAAAGAGCTGCAAGCCATAGGGCTCACTGGGAGTGGGTCGGGGCAGGGGCACCTCCCGCTCCCTCTCGTCCGACCCGGGCTAGGTGGGGCGATCAGTCACCCCCGGTCTTCTCGGGCTCCTCGGTCTTCTCGGGCTCCTCGGGCTCCTCGGGCTCCTCGGGCTTCTCGGTCTTCTCGGGCTCCTCGGGCTCCTCTGGCTCCTCGGTCTTCTCGGGCTCCTCGGTCTTCTCGGTCTTCTCGGGCTCCTCGAGCTCCTCGGGCTCCTCGCCTCCCCCGCCTGGATCCTGTGGCCCCTGGTCCCCGAGCATCCAGCGAGCCCCGACCCGCGCCAACAGGAAGCAGACGACCCCCAGGGCCACAATCATCACAAAGCCTGCGATGCGCCCTGTGGCGCCGGAGTACCAGGCCCTCGCCGTCTCGTGGAGGGTCGAGCCCTGCACCCGGAACTTCACGCCCACGGCCAGGTGGCGGATGGGAGCGCCCAGGTCGGTGAGCCGTAGCACCGCCGTGACAATTCCAACGATGGCGGCGCCCGCCATCATGCCCGAGGCGATGAGGGTGCCCTGCTCGGCCCGCGCCTTCTTCTCCGCCTCTGATGCGCCGGTGCGAGAGACCATCCACGCCGTGAAGGCACCACCCAGCACCGCCAGGTTGATCGAAAGGGGCAGGTACATTCCAAGGGCAAATGCCAGCATGGGCACCCCGGCCATGTAGAGAAGCACCGCCACCACGGCCCCCAGGCCGTAAAGGAGCCAGGGCTGATTGGCCGCGTCGGTCATGAGCCCCTTGGACACGGCCGCCAACATGTTGGCCTGGGGAGCGGGGAGCACCTCCTGGTTCGAAAAGTCGTACGCCTTGGACATGACCGGGATCACAAAGGCCACCACCGCCGCCGCCAGCACCACCCCCACGAACTTCCACACCTGCTGATTCCGCGGGGTGGAGCCGATCCAGTAGCCGATCTTGAAGTCGGTGATCAGGGCGCCGGAGGTGGACAGGGCGGTGCACACCGCGGTGCCTATGATCAGGGCGATGGACATGCCTGCCGGACCCTTGAGCCCCACAACGATCATGGTCCCGATGGCCAGCACCACCGTGATCAGCGTCATTCCGGAGACGGGGTTCACGCCCACGATGGCGATGGCCTGGGCCGCCACCGGCGTAAACAGAAAGGAGAGCACAAAGCCCACCATCATGCCCACCACACCGAACTTGAGGCTCTCCGCCCCGGAGTAGGTGGCAGAGGAGACCACGAAAAACAGCACCCCCATGGCCAGGGCAGAGGCGAGCTGGATCACCAGCACGTTCTTGGGGTTCATGTCGAGCTGGGTCCGCTCCACGTCCCCCTCGGCGCTGGCCTTCTTGGAAAAGCCCTTGAAGCCAAGGGACACGGAGCTGACGACGATCTTGCCCAGGCTGATGATCCCGATGAGCCCGGAGATGGCGATGGCGCCGATGCCAATGGGCTTGACAAAGGCTCCAAAAATGGCCCCGGGGCTGGAGACCTGGGTGCGCTGGAGGCCAAGGCCGAGGCTGGCCAGGAGCTGCTGCACTCCTGCCATGGCCTGGCCGGTCACTGGATCCCTGGCCGCGTGGCCTGCGGCCGCGGCCGAGCCGGCGGCGGACGCCTGGTGAGCGGCGTACTCCACTCCGCCAAAGACAGAGGAGAAGTCGGGGATGTGATAGAGCTTCCCCGCGTAGAAGAAATCGCCGATCTGGCTGCCGAAAAAGTGGATCAGGGGCACCAGCACCAGGAACGCCAGCACGCTGCCCGATGCGATGATGGACGCGTACCGCATCCCAATGATATAGCCCAGCCCAAACAGGGCGGCTATGGCCATGAAGCTCATCTCCATCCCGATGCCGTGCATCCCCACCCCGAGCTGCCCGAGCATGGCCGTGGTGTTCAGCCGCGGGTTCCACAGGTTCACCGCCTCCACGCAGAAGTCAAAGCCTGCGCCCAGGAAGAAGGCGATGAGCAGGACCTTGCCTGCGCCCCCGCCAGCCGCCTCCCCGGTGACCAGGATCTCGTTGATGGCGGTGGCCTCTGGAAAGGGCAGCTCCCCGTGCTGCTCGCGCACAAAGTACTTGCGCAGGGGGATGATGAGCACGATGCCCAGAAACCCTCCCAGGGTGCAGGCCAGCAGGATGTGCCACCAGGTCACTGGCAGCTTGTTGATGTAAAGGGCAGGGATCACGAAGCTGGCCCCGGCGGCCACCACCCCGGCGGCCTGGCCGATGGACTGCACCATCACGTTCTCCAGGATGGTGGAGCGGGTCTGCTTCATCTTCCCGAAGAAGATGGCCAGGATGGCGATGGGAATGGACGCCTCGATGGCGTTCCCTGCCCGAAGCGCCATGTAGACGCAGGCGGCCGAAAAGATGACCACCATGATCAGGCCCAGGCTCACCGACCAGGCGGTGACCTCCGGGCGAAGATCTCGGGCCGCCACGATGGGCCGATAGACCTCTCCTGGCTCCAGCTTCCTGTAGGCGTTGGCCGGTAGGAGCTTGGAGCCACTCTCGGTGACCGCTTCGTGCATGCTGCCTCCATTGCAAGTGAGCGTGGGACCGCACAGTAGCAAAAGTGCGAGCCGAGTTCGATCTTTTCGGCAGCAGCGGCCGAGGCAAGCTACTTGGCCTCTCCACCCTCCGCCTCTCCACCCTCCGCCTCTCCACCCTCCGCCTCTCCACCCTCCGCCTCTCCTCTGCCCACCTCCGCCTCTCCTCTGCCCACCTCTGCCAGCTCCGCCAGGTCGTAGAGCAGATCGCACAGGCCCAGCAGCCTGCCCAGGGGCACGTCCCCCGAGCCCGCCTCCGCCTCTGCCAGCTCTGTCAGCGGGAGCAGCTCGGCGGGCAAGGCGACCCCCTCCGCTCCGGCCTGGAAGCGGAGGCCCATCCCACGCCAGATCTCCACCTTTCCCCTGAGCGTTTTTTGGAGCCGAT
>JAJRWW010000080.1 GCA_024276595.1 Myxococcota bacterium | reverse complement strand
CCGGGCCAGCACCCCTTCACGAGGGGGGTGCAGCCCACCATGTACCGCGGGCGCTTTTGGACCATGCGCCAGTATGCCGGCTTTGCCACGGCTGCGGAGACCAACCAGCGCTACCGGTACCTGCTCGAGCGGGGGCAGACCGGGCTGTCGGTCGCCTTCGACCTGCCCACCCAGATGGGCTATGACTCCGACCACGACATGGCCCAGGGAGAGGTGGGCCGCACGGGCGTGGCCATCGACAGCCTGGAGGACATGGAGACCCTCTTTGACAAGATCCCCCTGGGAGAGGTCTCCACCTCCATGACCATAAACTCCACCGCGGCCATCTTGCTGTCCATGTACGTGGCCCTCTGCGAGCGACAGGGCGTGGAGCCCAGGAGGATCCGAGGCACCATCCAGAACGACATCCTCAAGGAGTACATTGCCCGGGGAACCTACATCTTCCCCCCGGAGCCCTCCATGAGGATCATCACGGACCTCTTCGCCTTCTGCAAGGAGAAGCTCCCGGCCTGGAACCCCATCTCCATCAGCGGCTATCACATCAGGGAGGCCGGCTCCACCGCGGCGCAGGAGGTCGCCTTCACGCTCATCGACGGAATCGCCTACGTCCAGGCGGCCCTGGACGCGGGCCTGGAGGTGGACAGCTTCGCCGGGCGCCTCTCCTTCTTTTTTGCCTCCCACAACAACCTCCTGGAGGAGGTGGCCAAGTTCAGGGCCGCCCGGCGTCTGTGGGCCAGGATAATGAAGGACCGCTTCGGCGCCCAGAACCCCAAGTCTTGTGCTCTTCGCTTCCACACCCAGACCTGTGGTCATACGCTGACCGCCCAGCAGCCGGACAACAACGTGGTCCGCGTGGCCATCCAGGCGCTGGCGGCGGTGCTGGGCGGGACCCAGTCGCTGCACACAAACAGCTTCGACGAGGCTTTGGCCTTGCCCACCGAGAAGGCTGTCACCATCGCCCTGAGAACCCAGCAGATCCTGGCCCACGAGAGCGGCGTTGCAGACACTCCGGATCCCCTCGCGGGCAGCTACGCCCTGGAGGCCATGACCAGCAGGATCGAGGAGGAGGCGCGAGCCTACATCTCGAAGGTGGACGAGCTGGGAGGCGCCGTGAAGGCGATCGAGCTGGGCTACACCCAGCGGGAGATCGCGGACGCCGCCTACCGCACGCAGATGGACATCGAGAAGGAGCGGCAGATCATCGTCGGCCTCAACAAGTTCGTGCAGGAGGAGGGAGCGGGCGGGGAGAAGCGGGAGATCCTGCGCATCGACCCGGCCATGGAGCGCTCCCAGGTGGAGCGTCTTGCAAAGGTGCGTGCCAGGCGTGACCGTGCCGCCCACGAAGCTGCCCTGGCGGAGCTGCGCCGAGCAGCCAGGGAGGATCGCAACGTGGTGCCGCAGATCCTCTCTGCGGTGAAGGCCTACGCCACAGTTGGCGAGATATCGGACGTGCTCAGGGAGGTCTTCGGAGTCTACCGCGCGAGCTGAGCCCCCTCTTCCCACTCACCGAATCCAGAAAGGAGCCAGACCCCCATGAGCTTGACAGAGAAGATCGACCACATCGCCATCGCGGTGAGCGACATCGCCGAGGCGTCCAGGTTCTTCGTGGATGTGCTGGGCCTGGAGCTCAGTGAGCCGGAGGATGTGCCCGAGCAGAAGACCCGCGTGGCCTTCATCCAGGTGGGAGAGGTGCGCGTGGAGCTCGTCCAGCCCATGAGCGAGGACTCCCCCGTGGCGAGGTTCATCGAGAAGCGAGGCCAGGGCATCCACCACATCGCCTATGCCACGAGCGACATCCTGGGGGCCCTCGACGCCATGAAGGCAAAGGGGGTCCCCCTCATCGACGAGCGGCCGCGGTCCGGTGCCCACGACGCGAAGATCGCCTTTGTTCACCCAAAGGGCGCCTCTGGAGTGCTCACGGAGCTGTGCGAGCAGACCAGGGGGTAGATGTCTCAAGACCCCTGGCTCAGTCCGCCTCGAGAACGAGCCGATGTCCCAGCTCCAGGCCCGCCACCGCCGCCGCGCCGGCGGGGAGCTCCAGGGCAGAGCGGGCCTGGTGGTAGTAGCGGGTCATGCGCCAGGGGCGGAGGTTCTGCCGCATGGCCACGACCTGTCCGTGGCGGTCCAGGAAGACCACGTCGATGGGGTAGCGCATGAAGAACATGTGTACAGATCGACAGGGGTCGATGAGCAGCCCCTCCCCCCGGGCCAGAGGGGGGCGCCCGAGCAGCCCGCGGGCGCGGCGCCAGGGGGTGTTGGCCAGCTCCAGCCTCTGGCAGAGCACGCTGCCCAGGGTGTGGTTGATGAGCTTCATGGGCTTTGGGCGACGCCCCTTTGGGTTGGGCGCCGCTGCTGTGTTGACACGGTGACCCATAGCCTACAAAATCACAGCAAATCAAGGGAATGCTTCGTGCTCCACCAGCAGACGAAAAACACCGTCCTCGCCCTGGGTCAGGCGCTAGTGCTGGCCCTTCCCCTCGCCTGCGTGCTCGCGGTGTCGAGCGCCGCCCTTGCCGGCCCCGCGGCCGCGGGGGTGCATCCGCCACCCCGCGCAGCGACGGCCTCCATGTCGCCAGCGCCGGGTGGGGACGCCCTGGACCCCGGTGGCACTCCCCCCGGGCCTGGAGATCTCATCCAGGCAGGGGCTCAGGAGGACAACATCTACCGCCCGGTGAGGCTGGATGTACGTCACATCGTGTGGTTTGAGCCCGGGCAGCGCGGGCTCGTGGAGGCACACCCCCTGGTGATGGGGCTGGCGGCCATGGCCCTCGCAACGGTGACGCTTCTGTTTTTCTTCTTGCGGGGCATCAAGCGCCCCAGAGATGGGGATATCTAGTCCCTTGAATAGGCCGAGGTTGTACTCGATGAGCCAGGTGTCCATTGAGCCCGCCAGATCCCCATCCCGGTCCGCCGGCGAGGCCCATGGTGCAGCCATGCGCTCCAGCGTGGGCGTCCACTCCCAGATCACACCGGGCGGTGGGGCTGGTCAGGAGCCTGGCTAAACCATGTCCCCCGACACCCAGTCCACCCTCGACCGCTACCCGCTGCCCCGGCTCCTGTGCTTCCTGGAGCAAAAGAGGTTCACGGGAGTTCTGAGGTTGGAGGAGGAGGGGATCCCCAGAGAGGTGCTGGTCAGTGACGGAGTGCCCGTGGCCCTCTACCCACAGACGATTCAGGGTCTGACCCGCCAGCTCCTGGAGTGGGGTCGCCTGGACACGGGCCAGTACACCAGCCTCGTGAGCTCCCTTTCGGCGGCCCGGGAGGAGGAGGAGCGTGCCCTGATGGATGTGGCCGGGGTGTCGGCCGAGGAGCTCACCAAGGCCCGACGCTACCTGCTGTTCAAGGAGCTGTGCAGGCTCTTCTCCCTGTCGCACGTCCCCTTCGTTCTCTCCACCGAGCCCGATCCCCGCATTCAGCAGCACGCCCAGGATGCTGCCATTGAGCCGCTCTTCCTGGTGTACAACGGCATCCGCAACAGCTACAACGAGCGGCGGATCCGCGATGACCTGGCAGGCCTGGAGGGTCACGCCATCCGCCTTCGGTCCGGCGCCGAGGAGCTCGTCGCGCGCTTCGGCTTTGGCGAGGACGAGCAGTGCATCCTCGACACCCTGGGACGAGGCTACCAGCGGCTGCCTGACATCATCACCTCCTGCGCCCCGAGCGTCCTGCCCGTGCTCATGGTCGTCTACGCCCTGTGGGCGGCAGGGGGGCTGGATGTGGCTCCCGAGGGCTCTGTGACCCTGGCTCCTCCCCCGGAGGCGAGGGCACAGCCTGCGGCCCGGACCGAGGCGTCCGCATCCAGCTCACCTGTGGACGGCGTGGGCACCGAGGCCGACCTCATGGAGGAGCCCAGCGGGCGCACCAACGTCGCTCAGATTCGCCTCAAGGCGGTGGCCACCTCCTCTTCGCCCTCTCGGCCGGGAGGCTCAGTGGCCTTCTCCCAGCCCGCGGCCGCTGCGTCCCAGCCCGCGGCCGCTGCGTCCCAGCCCGCGGCCGCTGCGTCCCAGATCGCCGGTGCCGCGGGGCCTGCCACCCCACAACCTCGGAAGGCGACCGCCCGGCCCAGGAAGAACACCACCCCCATGTCTGGCACCTTTGCCGCCGCAAAGATCCCGGACATGCTGCTGCGCAAGGCTCGGCTGGCGGCATCCCGGCTCAAGGCCTCCGGGGATCTGAAGCCCGATGCGGTGGAGGTGCTAGATGAGCTCCTGGATCGCCTGGAGGACATGGAGGGGCAGAGCCCATTCGAGCAGCTCGGGCTGACGCCAAAGGCTCGCGGCGCCGACGTGAAGAAGGCGTACATGCAGCTCGTCAGGCGCCTGCACCCCGACCGCCTGTCGGCCATGGGCCTGCAGGAGCTCGCCGAAGCTGCGGACGCCCTGTTCAAGCGGATCACCCAGGTCCACCAGACCCTCTCGGACCCCGAGAAGCTGGAGGAGGCCAGGCGCATCTGCTCGGGCAAGGCCGCTGCCGAGGATCCGGATGAGGCAAGGCGGGCCGTGGAGGCCGAGGTGAACTTCCAAAAAGGGGAGGTGTTCTTCCGCAAGGGGGACTATGCGCAGGCAGAGTCCTACTTCCGCATGGCGGTGGAGGGGAACCCGGCGGAGGGAGAGCACCTGGCGCTGCTGGCCTGGACCATGTACCAGGCCACTCCAAAGGGAGAGCGTGCCGCCCGGCGGGAGGATGTTCAGAAGATGATCCTGCGATCACTGGAACTCTCCCCGCGCTGCGCGCGCGCCCACTACTACCTGGGCAAGCTCTACCTGGAGGAGGGCCTCCAGGACTCGGCCATGGAGAGCTTCCGGCGCGCCACGAGGATTCGCGACAACTACATTG
>JAJRWW010000079.1 GCA_024276595.1 Myxococcota bacterium | reverse complement strand
GGAGCGTCGGAGGAGGGCAAGCAGCAGGATGATTGCTCCCAGAACCATCACCGCAAAGCCCAGCCACAGCCAGCTCACGAGGGGGTGAATGGCCACCTTGAGGGTGATCCGCTGCCCCTGCTGGTCCGCCAGGCGCACGTGCACGTCCCGACCGAGGCGTCTCAGGATGGCCACCTCGTTGACGGGCATCTGGGGCGACTCGTGGTAGACGAGGCTCCCCGGGGTCAGGGCCTCTGCCTGGGCCTTGCCGGGGGTGCGCCTGAGGATCACCGCCTGCACCGCGTTGGCGTCCGCACCGCGATGGAAAGCCAGGCTGTTGTACTGCAGCTCCACGCCAGCCACCCGGAAGACATCGCCGGGCTCGAGCACCCGGTCGCTGTGGGTGGCCAGGGCGTGACCTGCAAACCCCAGGAACATGAGGGCGGTGCCCACGTGCACGATATGCGCGGCGTAGCGGGTGCGGTTTTTCGAAAACACCGCGGACATGGCCGCAAGCAGCGGCTCCTTGCGCACCCGGGCTCGTGTTCGCACCAGGCGCAGGTACTGCTGCAGGACCGCCGCAAGGGTGAAGGCGGAGAGGCCCACCACGAGCTGAACCAGGCTCAGGCCGGGCGCCTTGAAGGTCGCGCCCCCCAGGTGGATGGTCCGCAGGTAGGGGAAGACGTCCGACCAGAACATGGGCAGCGCGATCATCACCGCCACCATCACCACGAAGGGCCAAAAGCACTGCTCCAGGAAGCGCGACAGGCGCATGGGGCGCCAGGACATGAGCGGGGCCACCGCCATGAGCGCCAGCAGGAGGACCCCCAGGGGCACGGTGAAGCGCTGGAAGAAAGGAGGTCCCACGGTGACGCGCTTGTGGGTGATGGCCTCGTGGATGGTGGGATAGAGGGTGCCGGCCAGAACGACCAGGGTCAGGAGCAGCAGCACCCAGCTCGTGAGCACGAAGAAGAACTCCAGGCTGAAAAAGCCGGCGATGCGCCGGGTGGAGAAGCGCCCCTCCAGGAGCCGGGCGATCATCAGGCCGAAGGTGGCTGCTCCCAGGCCCATGAAGACGATGAAAGCCCAAAAAAGAGCATCGTCCTCGCCGAAGGAGTGCACCGAGCGGACGATCCCCGAGCGGGTGAGGAAGGTGCCCAGGATCGTGAGCCAGAAGGTGAGCAGCACCAAGAAGACAGTCCAGCCCCGCAGCAGGCCCCCGCGCTTGAGGGAGGCCAGAGCAGCGTGCAGGAGCGCGGTGGCGGTGAGCCAGGGGAAGAGGGAGGCGTTCTCGATTGGATCCCAGCCCCACCAGCCGCCCCAGTCGATGAGCTCGTATGCCCAGAGCATGCCCAGCACCAGCCCGAGGCCCAGAAACACCCAGGTGAAGATCATCCATGGACGCATGGCGATGAGCCAGTCGTCCTCGTCGCTGCCCGTGCGGCTGGGGCGAATCAGGGCAGCCACGCAGAAGGCGAAGGGCACCGTCGTGGCGATGTAGCCCAGGTACTGTGCCGGGGGGTGGAAGAGCATCCACGGGTTGCGGAGCATGGGCCGCATGCCGTTGCCCAGCAGGGGTGCCTCCACTAGGTACTCGTCGAAGGGGTTCTTCTGAAAGAGGAGCAGGTACAAGAAGAACCCCAGCACCAGCATCAGGATTGCGCCCGCGTGTGGGGTGAGATCCGGCAGGGTCCTGTGGTGTATCCGGACGGCGAGGGCGGCGGCGAGCGACAGCAGCCAGGCCCAAAAGAGTATGGAGCTCTCCAGGTCCACCCACAGCAGGGTGGTCTTGAAGTGGAATGGCAGCGATCGGCTGGAGCTGCCCTGCACCATTCGCACGAGGAAGTCGTTGCTGTAGATGATCGCCATGAGGGCCACCACAGCCAGGGTGATCAGGGCGGCGGTGGCGTAGATGCAGCGGCGAGAGAGGGAGAGCAGCCTGGCGGACCCGGTGCTCTGCCCCCAGACTCCGGTGGCCGCGGCCAGGCCAGCGACGAGCAGTGCTACTTCCAATGCGGCGTTTCCGAGGGTGGACAAGGGAGGGTTCCTTTACTGGCAGCTATTGTGCTTCGCGATGCGACCCGAGAATCCAGCTCTGCACGGGCGACTGTATCCTAACCGCTATTTCCCGATAGGAAAGGGGATTGTGCATCCCAGGTGTCACTTTCAGGGTATTATTTACATCCGGTGCCCGGCGGTCTCCCGGGCACCGCTCCTCGGAGGGCTCGGGGCGAAGGTGGCGCCCTTTTCCCAGGAGCCTTCGGCCCTGGCAAGGAGGCGCCTTCGGCCCTGGCAAAGGACGCGCCGTCGCGCTACGCTGTCAGGATGCGAGATCACCACCTGGACCGACCGATGGCTCAGCGGCTGAAGCCGGCGGCCCCGGTGTGGCTCCACCTGCTCCTCGCCGCTGGCCTCTGGTCCGTGGTGGGGCTCGGCCTGCTGCTCACGGGCGCCCACTGGGCCCTCTCCTCACCTCTGCCCCACCGGGTTTGGCTGCTGTTGGGGGCGGCTCTGCTGGGCCTGATCAAGGCGCGGCTCGTGCTGGAGCCAGTGGCCCGGCGGGCGGCGGAGCGCATCGCGGCGCGGGGGGATGGGCGGTGTCTCGGGGGCTTCCTCTCGGTGCCTTCCTGGGTCATGGTGGCCCTCATGGTGCTCGGCGGCCGGGCGCTGCGGGCCTGGGTCATCCCCATGGCCTGGGCCGGGTTGCTGTACGTGCTCGTGGGGTTTGCCTTGCTCGTTGCCTCGCGAGTGCAGTGGCGCGCGCTGGTGGCGCGACGCCGCATGACCCACCCACCCCCAGGGCGATGATGCCCTGTGGTGCTCCTAGCCGGCGCGGCTCGTCCCCGCGCAGACCTGGCCGGGCATGACGAAAACAGAGCGTGGCTGTGCGGTGACGCGGCGGTCGGCCTCGGGTCGGCCTCGCATCGGCTGGAGGGTGGGTGGATGGAGCAGAGAAGGGGCTTGCCGAAGGGAGCTTGCCCTAGCCGTGGCAGGCCTTGCAGGTCTTGGGGCCGCCGCGCTTTTTGTGGCAGGACTTGCACATCTTGTGGCCGATCTTCATGGCCATGGCCTTGGACTTGTGGCAGGACCCGCACTTCTTGAAGTGGCGTTTGCCGTTGTTGTGCTTGCGGTGGCAAGAGTTGCACTTGACGCCCTTGGCCTTGTGCTTGGAGAAGTTGATCTTCACGGACTTGCCGCCCTTGTGCCAGTCGAGGGTCCTGGATCCACTGCCCTTTGACATCACGATGGCGCCCATGCTGAAGGTGAAGGCAAGCACCACGAAAGCGGTAAATAACTTTTTCACTTTGCTACCTGTTCCTTTTTTGGTTCGAGGTTTGTGTCCTGCGAGCACCCTTGCTCACGATAGACGAGCGGCCTGGTGGAGTATTCACCACGGTGAAAAAAAAGAGAATGCGTCAAGGTCTATGCCTCCCTGTCTCGAGGGCGGGCCTGGTGGTCGTCTGGGAAGAGGTGCACGAACTTGTGAAAGCCGTAGAGGATCAAGAACGGGAGGGTGAAGATGATGACCCCCACGAAGAGCCCCTCCTTCTCCCATAGACCTGGCATGTAGCTGGTAAATCCACGGAAGGACTTGGAAAGTAGCTGCCCTCCGATGACGACATTCCAGCGCATGACAAGAACCTGGAGGAGCAGCATCGCAGCAGCGAGCCACACCAGGAGCCTGGATATTCGCCGGGGAAGCTCAAGCAGCGTATTGGTCAGCAGAAGCAGAAATGGTACCAGCGCCAGCAGGCCGAACTGCAGCACCACGTAGCTGATCCAGAGGCGCTCCTCGATGAGGCGCCGAAGCACCTCCCACTCTGCCGTCTGCTGATAGGCGATGGACATGAGCTCCAGCAGCTCGAGGCCCACTGCGACGATCATGAAGCCCCAAAGGTAGCGGGAGAGGGCCTGGACGCAGCCCGAGTCCACCTTCCAGCGGTTTATCCAGCTTACCAGGAAGTAGTGGAAGGTGATCACCGCGAAGCCGCTCACAAGGGCGGAGAAGACGAAGATCACGAACATGAGCGGCGTGGACCACCATGGGTTGGCCTTCAGGGAGCCGAACATGAACCCCACGTAGCCGTGGAGCAGTATCGCCAGGGGGATGCCGATGCCGCCCAGGATCCTCAGGACGCGATCATCGGCTCTGCGAGTGGCCTCGGACTCACGGGTGTCAAGCAGCAAGATCAGGCGGGAGATGAGGGCCAGGGGCCCCTTGCCCCTGGCGCGCTCCAGGAGATCTTTTCGGAACACGAACCAGGCCATCATGGAGACCAGGAGCATGAAGCCGGAGAAGATGAAGCCGAAGCCGGCCTTGGCGGAGGTGAAGTTGGGTGTGATCATGATGTTTCCGCCCCGCGCCGGGTTGCCCAGGTGAACGAGCAAAGGCAGCGGCGCGAACACCAGAAACACCAGCGTGGAGGCCAGGGCGAAGCGAGCGATGGGCTTGAAGGCCTCCTGGCGAAACACGTAGTACATGGCCGCGACGATGAAGGCCCCCGAGACCAGCCCCGACATGAACGGGTAGAGGACGATCATGACCGACCAGACCACGTGGGGCTCGTTTGGGAAGACGAAGTTCATATCACCTCCCTCTCCAGGCCCAGGTAGTAGCACTTGGGCCTGGTGCCCATCTCCGGTCGGAGCACCCGGTAGCGCCGCTGCTTCAGGAGCGTGACGAGGTGGTCCTTGGGGTCCTTGAGGTCGCCGAAGATGCGAGCCTTTGTGGGGCACACCTCCACGCACGCTGGCAGCAGCCCGCGGGTGATACGGTGGTAGCAGAGGGTGCACTTGTCGGCCACGTGGTCTGCGGGGCGGATGTATCGGGTGCCGTAGGGGCAGGCCTGCACGCAGTAGCCGCAGCCGATGCACCACTTGGTGTCCACCAGGACCACGCCATCCCTGGTGTAGTAGGAGGCCCCCACCGGGCAGACCTGGTTGCAGACCGACTTGGAGCAGTGGTTGCAGAGCTTGGGGACGAAGAAGGCCTTCTTCACGTCGCCCGACACGGGAGAGAAGATGTGCTCGTCGTTGGTGGCCACGTCCACCGCCACCCGGTCGTCCTTCAAGATGCGGTAGCGCTCCACCCAGGTGCGGTAGTAGGTGAGGGGGACATCGTTCTCCCGGCGGCAGGCGCGCATGCAGGCGCAGCAGCCAATGCAGCGGGTAGTGTCCACCGCGTAGCCCCAAAAATGCTTGTTCCAGTCGTACGCACCCCTTTGTGCCTGGCGTTCACCAGGAGGCTGGGAGCCGCAGTGTAGCAGCAAGAGGCCGGAGCCGGCGCTCAGGGCCTGTAGCAGCTCACGTCGCGACCATCGGCAAGGGTTGTCGCGGCTCATGGGTGCGTCTCCATGCTCCCGGCGGGAGCTGTGGGCGTTCTCGGGGCGGGCCGCTGGGCAGGGGGCGCCATGGCCGCGGGGCGGGGCGCCATGGCCGCGGGGCGGGGCGCCATGGCCGCGGGGCGGGGCGCCGTGGTTGCGGGGGCGCCCGGCGCCGGGCGTGGTATCTGCGCCGGCTCCCTGGTGGGAGCCGAGATGTCCCCGTGGATGGCGTCGCTGTGGCACTCGATGCAGGCGGTCTTGGGAGCGTCCATGTGCGTCTTTGGGTCGATGCCAGGCGCGGCGCTGGCGCTGCGGAAGCTGGCCTTGCGGTGGCACAGCAGGCAAAATCGCCGGTCCGTGTCGCGCACGATGCGGCCGGCAAAGGGGGTCTCCTTGACGAAGATGTGACAGGTGGAGCAGCGGAGCTTCTTGTGCTTGCGGCTGGCAAAGTCGGCCACCCGCTTCTTGTGGCAGTAGCTGCACTCGAAGATGGCCGGGTGGGTCTTGGGGCGCTGCAGGCCGCGATTGGTCCTGCCAGGGTGACAGTCCCTGCAGCGGTGAACCAGCGGGTGGAGTCGGGCCTTGCGAAGATCCCGGTCCATGTACAGCGGCTCGTGGGGGCTGTGGCACTTGACGCAGGCCAGCTTCATGTTCTTGACACCCACCAGCCGGTAATGGTCGGCGACCCGGATCTGCGGGAACGCGGGGGGGCGAGCGAGGAGGCGGCGGTGACACACCAGGCAGCCCTCCTGGGAGCGAGGCTCGGTCAGCTTGTTGTTCTGGTCTGCCTTGTGCTTGTGGCCGGGCCCGTGACAGGTCTCGCAGGCCACGCGCCCGTGCGCGTCCTTGTCGTGGAGCTTGCCGATGTCGTCGTGGCACTCCTTGCACTGCTGCTGGCCCAGGTGCCGGGGCTTTCGCACCCGAGCCTCGGCCGGAGCCGCCCCACGGTAATGCCCGTACTGGCCGTAGGTGGGGGGCACGAAGATCTGGCGCGCTCCCGTGACCCCGATGATGATGAGGCCCACCAGGGCCAGCATCGGGTAGGCGTGGCGGTAGTCCCGGAGGTCGTCCTCGCTGGTGCGTCGGCCAGAGAGAAGGCCCACTCCGGCCAGGATCAGGCCTCCGAGCACCATCCCCGCGTACATGGGGAGGCTCACCTCCACTCGCCCCGACGTGGTGGCGTTGGCGAGGACGAAGGGGGTGATAACGAAAGCCACGCCGGCTGCGAGCAGGAGCCATGAGAAGATCCCGCGACCGGATCCAGTGGAAGAAGAGGTTTTCATCGCCGCACATATTGCCAGGAGGACCGGCTGCTGTCTCTAGTGGGATCTGGGGATGTGTAGGTCCGATGCTACGGGGCAATCGCCCATGGAGGCGGAAAAACCGGGTGGTTTATACTGATCTCATGGATCTCCTCCCGGACAGACTCCGCATTGCTCCCCAGGGGAGGCTCTGCTAAATCTTTTCATGAAGGCTGGCCGCTCCCGGGTGAGCGGCCTGGAGAGACACTCAATGAAGCGTTCACTCTGGATCAAGATCGGCGTCAGCGCCGCGCTGGTGCTGGTGGCCGGTGGAGTAATTGTCTACACCGCGAGCCGCTCTTCGGGGCTCTTTCGGTTCGTGGACGAGGTGCGAGCCCACGAGGGCAAGCTCAAGGGCCGGGACGTGTGGATGGCGGGCACCCTCGAGGAGGGCACCCACAAGGTGCGCTCCGTACGGGGGCAGCGCCAGGAGCACAAGTTCTTCCTGGCGCACCGCGGTGCTCGAATGGAGATCCGCTACACCGGGACCATGCCCAGCAACGCCAAGGCCGGGAGGCAGCTAGTGGTGCTGGGCCGGGTGGAGGGCAAGGGCCTGTTTCGCGCCCGTGAGATTCGCACCAAGTGCCCATCCAAGTACAAGTCCGAGTACGAGGCTCGGAGGTAGCTCCGAGACAGGCTCTCCGCCCGGCGCCGCAGGGCCGCCCAGATCGTGCGCCTGGGATGGCTCAGCTCCGGGAGGGTGAGCCATCGGTCATATCCGCCCGGTCCAGGCGGGCCAGACGGGACTGAAGCCGTGCTTCCATGGCGTCGAGGTGCTTGACCTGGGCGTGCTGGCGCACAGCCATCCAGGCCATTGAGGCCACGAGGACCAGCCAGAGGGCCCAGTAGACAGCCACCAGGAGGCCGGGCGAGGGGAGCGCCTCGGAGGCCGCCATGACCGGGCTGTCCGGCCAGAGGTGGGTTGCGTGCATCACGCGGGCTCTGCTCCCGGGTTGTTTTCAGAGCCCTGGTCGGCTCGCACCATCTGGTCGATGCGCTGCTCCAGCTCCGGGGGGATCTGAAAGCTCTCGGGCAGCAGGTCGTCCGTCCCCTCCGAGGCGGCGCGCCTTCGGATGAGCAGCACGGTCATGATCAGCAGGCCCAGGAAGGCGAGGCCAAAGGGGACGCCGTAGAGCAGAAAGCCCGAGAGGGCTCCTTTGGGGGGCTCCATGAGGATGGCCTGGCCGTACTTCTTCTTGTAGTGGGCCAGGATCTGCTCCTGGGTCTTGCCCTCGGTCAGCATGGCGCGGATCTCGGTCCTCATCCGCTGGGCAACCCCGGAGGCATGGTCGGCGAGGGTCCCCTTGTAGCAGCACGGCGCCGTGAGCAGCTTCTCGATTCGGCGGGCCTTGGATTCTACGGCGCTGCTGGTCGAGGCGGAGGCCTTGGCGTGCGACCGGGCCGCGGGCGCGGCGCAGGCAAGGACTAACGCCAGGGTCACGACTGCTCTTTTTTGCAAGATCCGGCTCCTGTGTCTTGAGCAGCCCAGCCGTTGGCTCGACTGCTGGAGCAGAACATAGCACGCCGCGCCCCGCTGTAAAGGGGCCTACAGCATCCCCAGGCGCTTGAGCTTGCGCTGGAGGGTGGTGCGGTGGATCCCCAGCTTGCGGGCTGCGCGCGTGCGGTTGCCCCCGCAGCGGTCCAGGGCCGCGCGGATGGCGTCGCGCTGGAGCTGATCCAGGTTCGTGGCCGCCAAGGGAGCCTCCGACACATGGGGCCCCACGCTCCGACCTGTGGGGCGAGGAGCCCCTTGACCGCACAGGTGCTCGGGGCCGTGGCCACGAGCAGGCGTCGCGGCCAGCATCCTCGGGGGGAGGTGCTCGGGAGCGATACGCCCTGTCTGGCAGAGCACCACCGCGTGCTCCATGGCGTTCTCCAGCTCCCGGATGTTGCCCGGCCACGGGTAGCGCAGCAAGAGCGCCATCGCCTCGTCCGTGACCCCGTCGATGGGCTTGTGTGCCGCAGCGGTAAGCCGTCGGAGGAAGTGGCGCACCAGCAGGGGGATGTCCTCTGGGCGCTCCACCAACGACTGGAGCGGGATCTCTATGACGTCGATCCGGTAGTAGAGGTCCTCCCGGAACCTGCCCAGCGCCACCTGCTCGCGCAGGTCCCTGTTCGTGGCCGCGATGATCCGCACGTCGGCGGTCTGCGTGGTGGAGGAGCCCAGGGGCT
>JAJRWW010000741.1 GCA_024276595.1 Myxococcota bacterium | reverse complement strand
GAGATGGTGATGCCCGGCGACAACGTGCAGATGGTGGTGAAGCTGATCACCGAGATCGCCGCCGAGGAGGGGCTGCGCTTCGCCATCCGCGAGGGCGGTCGCACCGTGGGCTCTGGCGTGGTCACCAAGATTATCGAGTAACGGGGATTATAATGCAGGCGCCCAGAATACGCATCAGGCTCAAGGCCTACGATCACAAGCTGCTGGATCAGTCCACCAGCGAGATCGTGGATACCGCCAAGCGCACCGGCGCGCGGGTGGTGGGGCCCATCCCGCTGCCGACGGCCATCAACAAGTACACCGTGCTGCGCTCTCCGCACATCGACAAGAAGTCGCGGGAGCAGTTCGAGGTGCGGACCCACAAGCGGCTGCTCGATATCCTCGAGCCAACCCAGCAGACCCTGGACGCCTTGATGAAGCTGGACCTTTCGGCGGGTGTTGACGTCGAGATCAAGACGTGAGCGAGGACGGATCATGGCCACGCTAGACGTGAAGAACACAGAAGGGAAGACGGTCGGCAGCATCGAGCTGTCGGACGCTGTCTTTGCCACCGAGGTCAAGGAGCATCTCCTGTGGGAGGTGGTGAGGGCTCAGCGCGCCGGCTGGCGAGCAGGCTCGGCCAAGACCAAGGGGCGGAGCGAGGTCAGGGGTGGAGGCAAGAAGCCCTACCGGCAGAAGGGCACCGGCAGGGCCCGGCAGGGCACCAGGCGGGCGCCCAACCACGTTGGGGGCGGCGCCGTCTTCGGTCCGCGACCACGCGACTACTCCATCCCCGTGCCCAAGAAGGTGCGACGCGGCGCCCTGCGCAGCGCGGTCAGCTTGAGGCTCGCCGAGGAGCAGCTCATCATCCTGGACAAGCTGGAGCTCGCCGAGATCAAGACTCGCGGCCTGGTGGATGTCCTGGGGCGCCTGGAAGCGGATCGCGCGCTCATCGTCGAGGCGCCTGAGAACAGGAACGTCGCCCTCTCCGCGCGGAACCTGCCCCGGTGCAAGGTGCTGCCCGTTGAGGGAGTCAATGTCTACGACGTGCTGAAGCACGAGCAGCTCATCCTCACCCAGGAGACCGCAAAGGACCTGGAGGCGCGGCTCGCACCGCGCAGGGTGCGGGGTTAGCTCGAGCTCGGCAGGAGAGACTCATGGAGATTCAGAAAGTCATCATCCAGCCCCTGCTCACCGAGAAAGGTGCGAGCCTGCAGGAGGAGCTGAATCAGGTGCAGTTCAGGGTGGACATGCGCGCGAACAAGATTCAGATCCGCCAGGCGGTGGAGCGTCTGTTTGACGTGAACGTGCTGTCGGTGCGGACGCAGATAGTCCGGGGCAAGATCAAGCGCCGCGGCCGTTTCGAGGGCAAGCGTGCCAACTGGAAGAAGGCCATCGTGAGCCTCGCTGAGGGCGAGACCATCGAGTTCTTCGGAGGGCTCTAGACAATGGCGATCAAAAAGTACAAGCCAACGTCGCCCGGGCGACGGTTCATGAGCAGCAGGGATCTCAGCCCGCTCACGAAAAAGAAGCGGCCAGAGAAGCGCCTGGTTCGGGGCAAGAAGTCCAGCGGTGGCAGGAACAACACCGGCCGCACAACCACCCGGTTCAGAGGCGGCGGACACAAGCGCCGTGACCGGGTCGTGGATTTCAGGCGTAACAAGACCGGTGTGCCCGCAAAGGTCGCCGCCATCGAGTACGATCCCAACCGGACGGCCTACCTGGCGCTGCTCCACTACGCCGACGGCGAGAAGGCCTACATCCTCGCGCCCCACGGCATCCAGGTGGGGGACCAGGTGATCTCGGCCCGCAAGGCGGACATCCGGCCGGGCAACTGCCTGCCCCTGAGGACGATCCCCCTGGGCACCTTGGTCCACAACATCGAGCTGCAGATCGGTGGGGGCGGCAAGCTCTGCCGCTCCGCCGGCTCCAACGGGAGGCTCATGGCCAAGGAGGGCGACTGGGCTCAGATAAGGCTCCCCTCCGGCGAGGTTCGCAAGGTCCACCAGGACTGTCGGGCCACCATCGGCCAGGTGAGCAACCCGGAGAACGGCAACGTCCACTGGGGCAAGGCCGGCCGCCGTCGCTGGCTCGGGCGCCGCCCACACAACCGCGGAGTCACCATGAACCCGGTGGACCACCCCATGGGCGGCGGCGAGGGCCGCAGCTCCGGCGGGCGCCACCCATGTACACCCTGGGGCAAGCCCACGAAGGGCTATCGCACCAGACACAACAAACGCACCGACAAGATGATCGTCCGGAGGCGGAAGTAGCCATGCGTTCTTTGAAAAAAGGGCCCTTTATCGACGACTACCTGCTCAAGAAGGTGGAGGCCGTCTCCAAGTCGCAGCGCAAGCCAGTGATCAAGACCTGGTCCCGCCGGTCGACCGTCATCCCAGACATGGTGGGGCTCACCTTCGCGGTGCACAACGGCAAGAAGTTCGTGGCGGTGTTTATCACCGAGAACATGGTGGGGCACAAGCTCGGAGAGTTCGCGCCCACACGGACCTTCCACGGCCACGCGGCTGACCGGAAGGGTCGGCGGCGCTAAGCGGAGACGTAAGATGGAAGCCAAAGCCATCCTGAGATTCTGTCGGGTTGCCCCGCGCAAGGCGCGAGTCATCGCTGATATGATTCGCGGCAGGAACGTCGAGGAGGCCATTAGCCTGCTCGAGTTCACCCCCAAGCGGAGCGCACATATCCTCCGCAAGCTGCTCGACTCGGCCATCGCAAACGCCGAGGATATCGAGGACGTGGAGGTGAACAGGCTGTTTGTGAAGCGCATAACCGTGGACCAGGGACCGACCCTCAAGCGGTATCGTCCGAGGGCCCAGGGTCGTGCGTTCCGAATCAACAAAAAGACCAGCCACATCTCGCTGGTGGTGGCCGAGCGCTAGCCGTCCGAGGAGAGCAACGTGGGACAGAAAACGCACCCAACGGGATTTCGTATCGGCATTATAAGGAGCTGGAGCTCCAAGTGGTACGAGGAGAAGAACTACGCCAAGTGGCTGCATGAAGACCTGGCGCTGAAGCGGTACATCAAGAAGAAGCTTCACCACGCCGGGGTCTCTCTCGTCGAGGTGGAGCGTGCGGCCAACAAGGCAAAGGTCAAGATCCACACGGCCCGCCCTGGCATCGTGATCGGCAAGCGGGGGGCAGGCGTGGAGGCCCTCAAGAAAGAGGTGCAGAAGCTCACGGAGAACGACGTCTTCCTCGACATCCAGGAGGTCCGGAAGGCGGAGGTCAACGCCCAGCTAGTTGCCGAGAACATCGCGACCCAGCTCGAGCGGAGGATCGCGTTCAGGCGTGCCATGAAGAAGGCCGTGCAGACCTCCATGAAGTTTGGCGCCAAGGGCATCAAGGTGCACTGCGCGGGGCGGCTCGGTGGAGCTGAGATGTCGCGCACGGAGTGGTACCGCGACGGGCAGGTCCCGCTGCACACGCTGCGGGCGGACATCGACTACGGCTTTGCCGAGGCGAAGACCACCTACGGCATCATTGGCGTCAAGTGTTGGATCTACAAGGGCGAGGTGCTCGACCCCAAGGAACGGCGCACGCTGTAGTTGCAAGGCGGTATCCACGATGCTAAGTCCCAAGAAAGTCAAGTTCCGCAAGGTCCAAAAGGGTCGCATGCGCGGTAGGGCCAAGGGTGGGGACCGGGTCAGCTTCGGCGACTTCGGGATCCAGACGCTCGAGTCCGGGAGGATTACCGCCCGGCAGATAGAGGCGGCTCGTATCGCCATCACCCGTCACATCAAGCGCGGCGGAAAGGTGTTCATCCGGATCTTCCCGGACAAGCCCATCTCCAAGAAGCCTGCCGAGACTCGCATGGGCAAGGGAAAGGGCGCACCAGAGGAGTGGGTGGCCGTCGTCAAGCCCGGCCGGATTCTGTATGAGATCCAGGGCGTGGACGAGGAGATGGCCCGCTCCGCCATTCGCCTGGCGCACCACAAGCTGCCGGTGAAGACCCGATTCGTGAAACGGGAGTCGCTGCTATGAAACGGACCGAGTACTCAGCGCAGGAGCTGCGAGAGCGCACCGACATGGAGCTCGTCAGCGTGGAGCGGCAGCTCCGGGAGGACCTGTTCAAGCTCAGGCTGGAGCGAGCCACGAACCAGCTCGAGGATGTCGCCAAGGTCAAGGTCGCCAAGAGGGACCTCGCACGTGTCAAGACCCTGATAACCGCGCGGGCCAAGGGCATCGAGCCCTCCAAGCCGGACTACAGGGAGGAGTAGAAATGTCGAGCGATACGATTCGCCGTGGGCGGACCCTGGTGGGGGTTGTCTCTTCGGACAAGATGGACAAGACGGTGGTGGTGGCCGTTACCAGGCGGGTGCTTCACAAGCGATACAAGAAGTACGTCATCTCCCGGAAGAAGTACAAGGCCCACGACGAGCAGAATGAGTACAGGCTTGGCGACAAGGTCCAGATCGTGGAGGCGCGTCCCCGGTCGCGGCAGAAGCGGTGGCGGGTTCAGCGCCTGATCGAACGGCCGGACATCGTCTGATGGAGAAGAGGGCGGCACAGCGAGCCGGGCAGCGCCCCGAGCGCGCCGCCGTGAGGTAAGACAATGATTCAGATGCAATCAGTGCTCGACGTTGCAGACAACTCCGGTGCCAAGAAGGTGATGTGCATCAAGGTGCTCGGAGGCTCCAAGCGCAAGTACGCCTCGGTGGGCGATATTGTGGTGGTGTCGGTGCGTGAGGCCATGCCCAACTCCAAGGTGAAGAAGGGTGACGTCATGAAGGCGGTCATCGTTCGAACCGCAAAGGAGCTGTCGCGACCCGACGGGAGCTACATTCGCTTCGACAACAACTCCGCGGTGCTCATCAACCCCCAAAAAGAGCCCATCGGGACCCGTATCTTCGGCCCCGTGGCCAGGGAGCTGCGCGCCAAGAAGTTCATGAAGATAGTCTCCCTGGCTCCGGAGGTGCTGTAATGGGTGTGCGCATCAAGAAGGGCGACACGGTCGTGGTTACCAAGGGTCGCAGCAAGGGCAAGCGTGGCAAGGTGCTCAAGGTTCTTCCCAAGAAGAAGCGCGTGATAGTCGAGAAGGTCAACCTGATCAAGAAGCACACCAAGCCGAGCCAGGCCCACCCCCAGGGCGGGATAGTCGACATGGAGGGCAGCCTCTCCATATCCAACGTGATGCTGGTTGATCCCAAGACGAATCGAGGCACCCGGGTGGGGTTCAAGGTCCTCGATGATGGCAGGAAGGTCAAGGTGGCGCGCGGAAGCGGCGAGACGATCGACTGAGATCGCATGGCCCGGACCTGGGCGCCCAAGCCTGGAGAAGACCGATGGTAGACGAAGAAAAAGACATGAACGAGGCGCCCAAGAGCGAGGGCGCAAAGGCTCCGAAGGGGGAGGTCTCTCAGGAGGCCGAGGCCCCCAAGGAGGCCAAGGCTCCAAAGGAGGCCGAGGCTCCCAAGGAGGCCAAGGCTCCCAAGGAGGCCAAGGCTCCCAAGGAGGCCAAGGCTCCAAAGAAAGCAAAGGGAGCCAAGAAGAGCAAGGCCGGCGGCAAGAAGGGCAAGAAGAAGGGGCCCGCCGTGCAGGAGACGCCGGTGAAGCGAGATGAGCCTCCCCGCCTGCAGAAGCGATACCAGGAGGAGATCGTTCCGGCGCTGATGAAGCAGTTCGGCTACAAGAGCGTCATGCAGGCGCCGCGACTTCAGAAGATCACGCTGAACATGGGCCTGGGCGAGGCGATCATCAATCCCAAGCTGGTGGACGCGGCCGTGGACCAGCTCGGTGTCATCTCGGGTCGGCGGCCGGTGGTGAACAAGGCCAAGAGGTCCATCGCCACCTTCAAGCTCCGGGAGGGGATGAAGATCGGCGCGTCCGTGACCTTGCGGCGGGAGCAGATGTACGAGTTCTTTGACCGCCTGGTGAGCTTTGCGCTGCCCCGCGTGCGTGACTTCAAGGGGGTGTCCCCCAAGGCGTTCGACGGCCGGGGCAACTACACCCTGGGTGTGAGAGAGCAGATTATTTTCCCCGAGATCGACTACGACAAGATCGAGAAGATCAAGGGCCTGAACATCACCATGGTCACCTCGGCGAAGACCGACGAAGAGGGTCGCGCGCTGCTGGGGGCCATGGGAATGCCATTCAGGAAGTAGGAGGAGCCCGTGGCCAGAACAAGCCAAATGGTCAAGCGGAAGCTGAAGTTCAACGTGCGGTATCGCAACCGGTGTCCCCTTTGTGGAAGACCCCGGGGGTACATGCGCAAGTTCAACATGTGCCGCATCTGTTTCCGCAAGCTGTCGCTCGAGGGTCAGATCCCCGGCGTGACCAAGTCGAGCTGGTAGGCAGGTGAACCCATGTCAATGACCGATCCCATTAGCGATTTCCTGGCGAGGATGCGCAACGCCATCATCGGCCGAAAGGTCATGGTGACGGTGCCGGCGTCTAATCTGAAGGTGAAGCTCGCGGAGATTATGAAGGCCGAGGGCTATATCCGGCGCTACGACCTCAAGCCCGACTCCCGTCAGGGCGTCCTGGAGGTCGAGCTCAAGTATGATCGAGAGAACAAGTGCGCCATCGAGGGGATGCAGCGCATCTCCCGGCCCGGTCAGCGCCGCTACGCCAAGGCCGACGAGGTCCCCAAGGTCAGAAACGGCCTGGGGATCGCGGTGGTGACCACCTCCCAGGGGCTGATGACCGACCGCGAGGCCCGCAAGCGTACGCTTGGGGGCGAGATCATCTGCGCCATCTGGTGATGGAAGGAGTCTGCCGTGTCACGCATTGGAAAGATGCCCGTGGAGCTCCCAAAGGGGGTTTCCGCAAACCTCGAGGGCACCCACGTAAAGATCAAGGGTCCCCTTGGAACCCTGGCATGTCACCTTCCCGGCCTCGTGGAGATCCAGCAGGGAGACGGCGTGCTGGAGGTGAGGCGGCTGGATGAGAGCCGACAGGCCCGCGCCAACCACGGGTTGGCGAGGTCGCTGGTGCAGAACATGGTAACAGGCGTCTCGGTGGGCTACACCCGGGTGATGCTCATCGAGGGGGTTGGCTACCGCGCCGAGGCGGAGGGCCAGCAGCTCTCCTTCAGCGTGGGGTACTCCAACCCGGTGAAGTACGAGCTCCCCGAGGGCATCACCGTGGAGCTGGCCGACCGTGGCGCCAAGCTCACCCTCAAGGGGATCGACAAGGAACAGATAGGCCAGGTGTGCGCCCAGATCAGGGCCATCCGGCCTCCGGAGCCATACAAGGGCAAGGGGATCCGCCTCGAGGGCGAGCGGGTCCGGCGGAAGGTCGGCAAGGCCGGCGTGGCCTAGCACCGACAGCCGCACCAGGGAGTGAATGACGATGTTGAGAGACAGACGAACAGCGAGGCTGCGACGGAAGCGCGCCATTCGCAAGCGCATAAGCGGCGCGCCGTAGCGCCCGCGCCTCTCGGTTTTTCGCAGCTCGCGACACATCTACGCGCAGGTGATCGACGACACCATCGGCAAGACCCTGGTGGGTGTCTCGACCCTGAGCAAGGAGCTCCGGGAGCAGGTCCAGGGGCTCAAGAAGCGGGAGGCCGCCGAGAAGGTCGGCCTGGAGATCGCCAGGCGTTGCCAGGCGCTCGAGATCGAGCAGGTTGTGTTCGATCGAAGTGGATATCGCTACCATGGCCGTGTTTCCGCGCTCGCAGATGGAGCCCGGAAGGGCGGACTGAAGCTGTAAGGAGGACGCCGTGGCGTTCATGACTGAAGAGGCCCCGGAGTTTGTCGACCGTGTGGTCCACATCAACCGGGTGGCGAAGGTGGTCAAAGGCGGCCGGCGGTTCAGCTTTAGCGCGCTGGTGGTCATCGGTGACCAGAACGGGCGCGTGGGTGCTGCCCTGGGCAAGGCCAACGAGGTGCCAGAGGCCATCCGAAAGGGCATGGAGCGTGCCCGCCGGGACATGTTCGACATACCGCTGGTCAACGCCACCATTCCCCACGAGATCACCGGTGTGTTCGGTGCCGGGCGGGTGCTGCTGAAGCCGGCCAGCCCTGGTACCGGCGTCATCGCGGGGGGGCCCGTGAGGGCAATCCTGGAGGTCGCCGGGGTACAGGACATCTTGACCAAGTGCATCGGGACGAACAACCCGCACAACGTCATCCACGCCACGATCCAGGGCCTCAAGAGCCTGCGGGATCTGACGGAGGTGTCTCGGCGTCGCGGGCTGGATCCGAAGGAAATAGTGCAATAGCCGGCCGAGAGGTCGGCGCAGTCGGGCGGCTCCAGGCCGCCCAAATGGATAGGAGGTCGCCATGGCGACCGGGAAGATCAAAGTTACGCAGGTCGCGTCGTCCATTGGACGCCCCAAGGATCAGCTCGCCACGCTGCTGGGGTTGGGTCTGACGCGCATGGGACGCACCCGGATCCTCGAGGACACCCCTTCGATCCGCGGGATGATTTTCAAGGTGCAGCACCTGGTCAAGGTGGAGCGACCGCAGGAGTAGATCATGGGAACGACGCTCTCAACCCTCAAGCCCCCCAAGGGGGCGAGGCACAAGCGCAAGCGCGTGGGTCGCGGCCCTGGTAGCGGTGTCGGCAAGACCTCAGGCAGGGGACACAAGGGCCAGAAGGCTCGCAGCGGTGGCTCCATCCGGCGCGGCTTCGAGGGTGGTCAGATGCCCCTCCAGAGGCGGCTGCCCAAGCGCGGCTTCAACAACATCTTTCGGGTGCAGGTGGACTCGGTGAACCTGGATGTGCTCGACAGCGTGTTCGAGGCCGGAGACGTGGACCCGGCCCAGATGCGCTCCCTGGGCGTGGTGCCTCGCAAGGCCGCCATCATCAAGGTGCTGGGTCGGGGCGAGGTTACCAAGGCCCTCAATGTGGCCGCGCACCGCTTTTCCAAGACGGCGCGGGAGAAGATCGAGGCGGCGGGCGGCACCGTCCGCGTGCTGGAGGAGAGAGAGGCGCCCGTGGTCGAGCCCGAGGCGACCGAGTAACGGCGACCGAATCAACGGCTGCGGCAGCGGGCTCTGGCCCTGGCAGCGGCGCTGCCGCCTGAACGAGAACTATTCATATGGCCAATGGTTTCGGAAATATAACCAAGATCCCCGAGCTGAGAAAGCGGCTCCTCTGGACGCTTTCGCTCCTGGCCGTCTACAGGATGGGTGTCTTCATCACCGTCCCCGGCGTGGACCGGAGCATCATGGCCAAGATCATGGCGCAGGCCTCCGGCAGCTTCCTGGGCATGTTCAACATGTTCAGCGGAGGCGCCCTGGAGCAGCTCTCGATCTTTGCCCTGGGCATCATGCCCTACATCTCCTCCTCCATCATCTTGCAGCTCCTTACGGTGGTGGTTCCCAAGCTCGACCAGCTCAACAAGGAGGGGGAAGCGGGCCGAAAGAAGATCAACCAGTACACCCGGTACGGCACGATCCTGCTGGCCATCATCCAGGGCTTCTTCATCGCGACCTGGCTGGAGAGCAACAACGCCGCCTACGCGCAGTTTGGCGGGAACGTGGTCGTGGAGCCCGGCTGGCCTTTCCGCCTGGTGACCGTGCTCACCCTCACCACGGGCACTGCGTTCCTCATGTGGCTGGGGGAGCAGATCACCGAGCGAGGCATTGGTAACGGCATCTCGCTCCTGATTTTTGCCGGAATCGTGGCGGATCTGCCCGACGCCCTGGTGAAGCTGTATCAGCAGGTGAAGATGGGGGAGGTGGGGCCCTTCGACATGATGGTGATCATGATCATCGTCGTGCTCGTCGTGGGAGTGATCATCTTCTTCGAGCGAGGTCAGCGACGCATTCCGGTGCAGTACGCCAAGCGGGTAGTGGGGCGCAAGCTGTACGGCGGTACGTCAACGCACCTCCCGCTGAAGGTGAACACCGCCGGGGTCATCCCGCCCATCTTCGCCTCGTCCATCCTGCTGTTTCCGGCGCAGATCGCGTCCATGACCACAAACTCCTGGCTCAGGAGCTTTGTGGACACCATGCGGCCCGATGACTGGCGCTACAACGTGGTGTACGTGTCACTCATCATCTTCTTTTGCTACTTCTACACGGCGGTGACCTTCAACCCGGTGGACGTGGCGGAGAACATGAAGAAGAACGGCGGCTTCATTCCGGGCATTCGCCCGGGTAAGCGCACCGCCGAGTACATCGACAGGGTGCTCACGCGGATCACCTTCGGTGGCGCGATTTACGTCTCCGCCGTCTGCGTGCTTCCGAACCTCCTTCGAGTGAAGCTGAAGGTCCCCTTCTACTTCGGTGGCACCTCCCTGCTCATTGTCGTCGGGGTCGCCCTGGACACGGTGCAGCAGATCGAGTCGTATCTGATAACTCGCCACTACGACGGCCTGGGTGGTCCGCGGGGCGCTCGCATCAGGGGGCGCAAGCGGTGATAGCCATGGGTTTTCGCTCGGCTCCACAGCTCAAGAGCTCGGCTCAGATCGCCAAGCTGCGCGAGGCGAACCTGATCGTGGCCGAGGTGCTCGACGAGGTTGGCGCCATGGTGGCGCCAGGAGTCTCCACCTGGGAGCTGGAGCTGAAGGCCAGGGCCGTCATGGAGCGGGCGGGCGCCAGCTCCGCCTTCCTGGGGTACGCCCCTGGCGGCTCGGTGCCACCCTTTCCGGCGGTGCTGTGCACCTCCAGGAACGAGGTCATAGTCCACGGCATTCCCAGCAAGGAGGATGTGCTGCAGGAGGGTGACATCCTCAGCGTGGACTTCGGCTGCTTCAAGGATGGCTGGTGTGGTGACTCGGCGCGGACCTTTCCCGTGGGGAAGATCGACGACGAGGCCGCCAGGTTGCTGGAGGCCACCGAGCAGGGGCTGGCCAGGGCGATCGAGCAGATGGTCGTGGGCAACCGGCTTGGGGATGTCTCAAGTGCGGTGCAGACCCACGTGGAGAGGCGGGGCTTCTCGGTGGTCCGGCAGTTCGTGGGTCACGGCATCGGTCGCGCCAGGCACGAGTCACCACAGGTCCCCAACTATGGCAGGGCGGGCCGCGGCACGCCCCTCAACAGGGGGCTGGTGGTGGCCATCGAGCCCATGGTAAACGTAGGGGTTCCCGACGTCGAGATACTAGATGATCGGTGGACCGCGGTCACCAGGGACCGCAAGCTGTCTGCCCACTTCGAGCATTCTGTGGCCGTCACCGATGACGGCCCCCTGGTGCTCTCCAGACCGTAGGGAGACGAGTCGTGAAGGTAAGAGCCTCAGTCCGCAAGATTTGCGACAAGTGCAAGGTGATCAAGCGCAAGGGTGTGGTGCGCGTGATCTGTGAGAACCCACGCCACAAGCAGCGCCAGGGCTGACGCCAAGGCCTGAGGAGGAACGACCGTGGCACGTATCGCCGGTGTGGATCTACCACGCAACAAGCGCGTCGAAGTGGCGCTAACCTACATTTTTGGTGTAGGACGGACCAAGTCCAAGGAGATCTTGGCCAAGGCAGAGGTCGACCCCAACGTTCGGACAGACGACCTCACCGAGGGCGAGACCAAGCGGATCCGAGAGATCATCGACGCCCAGTACAAGGTGGAGGGAGATCTGCGTCGCGAGATCTCCATGAACATCAAGCGGCTCATGGACCTCGGCTGCTACAGGGGGCTGCGGCATCGGCGCAGCCTCCCCTGTCGGGGTCAGCGGACCCACACCAACGCACGGACGCGCAAGGGCCCGCGGCGTAATGTGATGTCACGGAAGAAGAAGTAGCCAGCCGGAGGATCCGGCCAGCAGGACCAAGGAACAGGTAAGATGGGAAAGCCGAAGCGAAGGCAGACCAAGCGCAAGGTCCGCAAGAACATTCAGAGCGGGATTGCGCATATCAAATCGACCTTCAACAACACCCTGGTGACGATCACCGATGTGAGTGGAAACGTGATCGCCTGGTCGTCCTCCGGGTGTCGTGGGTTCAAGGGGTCACGCAAGTCGACTCCCTTTGCTGCCCAGCTCGCCGGCGAGGACGCCGCACGCAAGGCCCAGGAGCACGGGATGCGCTCCATCGCCGTGTACGTCAACGGGCCAGGTGCCGGGCGGGAGAGCGCCCTCCGTGCGCTGCAGAGCGCCGGCTTCAAGATCACGCTCATTCGTGATGTGACCCCAATTCCGCACAACGGATGCCGGCCGCCCAAGCGCCGGCGTGTGTGAGGAGCGCTACAGATGGCTAGATACAAGGGCCCGGTTTGCCGGCTTTGTCGGCGAGAAGAGACCAAGCTGTTTCTCAAGGGGGACCGCTGCTACAGCGAGAAATGCGCGTTCGAGCGGCGCGCATACGCTCCGGGGCAGCACGGCAACGCCCGAAGGAGAAAGCGGTCCGACTACGGTGAGCAGCTTCGGGAGAAGCAGAAGGTTCGACGCATTTACGGAATCCTGGAGAAGCAGTTTCGCAACTACTACGCCAGGGCCTCTCGCATGAAGGGCGTCACCGGTGAGAACCTGCTGCAGCTACTGGAGCGACGCCTGGACAACGTCGTCTACAGGCTGGGGCTGGCCTGCAACCGGAGCGAGGCCAGGCAGCTCACGCTGCACCGGCACGTTCTGGTGAACGGCAAGCGGGTAAACATCCCATCCTTCCTCGTCAAGCCAGGAGACGAGATCGAGATTCGTGAAAAGAGCAGATCCATCGCTCGCATCGCCGACTCCCTCGCCGGAGTGGATCGACGCGGGGTTGTTCAGTGGCTAGAGCTGGACAAGGACAACTTCCGCGGGAAGGTGGCAGCGATGCCCTCGCGGGAGGACATCAGCATTCAGATTCGCGAGCAGCTCATCGTGGAGCTCTACTCGAAGTAGTGAGCCCGGACGCAACTGCGCTATCCCAAGGAGGGAGTGAATGCCCGCTAACCAGCAGCCGAACATCAACTTCTTTGCCAAGAACTGGCGAGACCTCATTCGGCCAAAGCTGCTCGAGATGGACAGCGAGTCGCTGTCCGCCGACTACGGCAAGTTCACCTGTGAGCCGCTCGAGCGGGGCTTCGGCATCACCATCGGAAACAGCCTCCGGCGCGTCCTGCTCAGCTCCATCCAGGGGGCCGCCATTACCGCTGTGAAGATCGATGGTGCGGTCCACGAGTTTACAGCTCTGCCAGATGTTGTAGAGGATGTCACAGACATCATCCTCAACCTCAAGGACGTGCTGCTTCGCGCAGAGGACCATCGCCCGCGGATCGTTCGCATCGACGCCTCTGGCGGGGGCGAGGTCACCGCCGGGGACATGGAGCTCGTGGACGGGGTGGAGGTGCTCAACCCGGCCCATCATATCTGCACGCTGGCGTCCGGGGGGAAGCTCAAGATGGAGATGATGGTCCGCTCGGGTCGCGGCTACGTGCCGGCGGACATGCACAAGTACACCGGCCTGGGCATAGGGGCGGTTCCCATCGACGCCATCTTCAGCCCCGTGAAGAAGGTGAACTACACCGTGACCAACGCCCGCGTGGCGCAGCGCACCGACTACGACAAGCTGACCATGGAGATCTGGACGGACGGCGCCGTGAGGCCCGAGGACGCGCTGGCCTTCGGGGCGAAGATCCTCAAGGAGCAGCTCCAGATCTTCATCAACTTCGACGAGCCCACCGAGCCTTCTGCGGACGAGCGGGACGAGGGCCGCGAGGAGCTCAACACGGCCCTGTGGAAGTCAGTGGACGAGCTGGAGCTCTCCGTGCGGAGCGCCAACTGTCTGCAGAACGCAAACATCAAGTACATCGGCCAGCTAGTACAGAAGACCGAGGCCGATATGCTCAAGACCAAGAACTTCGGCCGGAAGTCCCTCAAGGAGATCAAGGAGATCCTGGCCGACATGAACCTGGCGCTGGGCATGAAGATTGATGGCTGGCCAATCGATGGCCCGCCGCCGCCCCGCCCGACGAACGGATAGATCGCGCCCGCGAGTAAGGGCCGAGCCCGATGGCCTGGCCACGGGGCAAAGTGGAGTCAAGCAATGCGACATCAAAAGAGTGGTCGGCGGCTCGGCCGAAACAGCACACATCGCAGGGCCATGTGGTCCAACATGGTCGCGTCCCTCATCACCCATGAGCGCATCGAGACCACCGAGGCCAGGGCCAAGGAGCTCCGGCGGATCGCCGAGCGCACCATGACCTGGGCTACCTCCCTCGGGACGCTGCTCACCAAGGAGCCCGACGACCGGACCCAGGAGGAGAACGCGCTCTATGTCCACCACGTGCGCATGGCCCGCAGGGTCCTCAGGGACAAGAAGGCCCTGAACCGTCTCTTTACCGAGGTGGCGCCACGCTTCGTGGATGAGGAGGGCAGGTACGAGGGGGGGTATACCCGCGTGATCAAGACCCGGCGCCGCAGGGGAGACGCAGCTCCCATGGCCTTCGTGGAGCTGACCGACTACGACCTGAGCGTCCACAGATCCACCGAGGAGGTGGAGGAGGAGTAGCGCCCGGCGGCTGCACAGCCTGCTCAGGAGCGCTCAGGCCTTCATCTCGCCTGCTCTCCCCGGGGGCCCTCTCCCCAAAACAGCTCCTATCGCTTTGCGTCCGTGCCGCCGTGCTATACTGGCGATTGGCCTCCCTGCGGATCAGCCCATGGAAGATCTCCACGCAGCTCGCAGGTCCGACAGAGAGCCTCGCAACGGCTGCTTTGGAAGGACGACCTGAGAAGGAGAACCGATGCAACGAAATACTGTATCCTTGATGACTCTGATGTTTGTCGCGTGGGT
>JAJRWW010000740.1 GCA_024276595.1 Myxococcota bacterium | reverse complement strand
TGCTGCTGGACTTGGACTCGTACTTGTAGTGCTTGCCGCCGTCCTTGTCGGCCACGATGCCGTCGCCTATCTTGGCGACCCCCTGCGGGAAGAGGAACACCCAGGCCACCGCGGCGGTGGCCGCCCCGGCCCCGGTCTGCAGGTAGTCGTCGGAGGCCAGGGTGTCGCCCACCAGGTAGTTGGACTTCCCCTCGTGCATCTCTTCGATGCCTGGCTCGGGCTCACCGCCCTCGATCAGCTTGGTCTGGCCATGCTTGGCGCCGCCCACGTTGGAGACGCCCCAGGAGGTGAGGGTGAAGCCACCCATGGTGCGGTCGTAGATGTTTTTGTCCGAGCGGCTCCCATTGGCTATCTCGGTCATGATCGACTGGGCGGTCTTGACCTCATCGTTGGCCTGGTCCTTGTAATCCCTCAGGTCCTTGTAGCTATAAATCAGCGAGTCCAGGATGAACGGGTTCAACCCTGCCGCCCGGTCGAAGGCCGACCGGAACTCCAGGGAGTTGAGGACTCCATTTAAGATGATGGTGTAGATCTGGTTCTTCGAGGAGTAGGTCATGGTTGGATCGTTCGCCAGGACGAAGTCCTGCATCCCCGTGACCAGGTGGGTGTTTATCTGCAGCGCCCGGATAAACTGCATCTGCCAGATGGCGGCCTTGTTGAAGGAGCCCAGGGCCTCCGTGGTGGGTACGGCCACCTCGTGCAGGAACTTGTACACCTGCTTCATGATGTTGAAGATGACGCCCGCCACACGGGCAACCGCCATGAAGGCGGGCAAGATGGCGCAGTAGGGGAGGTTGGCCGGGTAGGGGAAGCTGCACCCCGTCTGCAAGGCCAACGTCAAGTCTACCAGCAGGTCCTTGACCGTCCCGAACATGCCCAGGCAGTAGCCCGCGTAGCTCAGGTAGCTCTGCACCGCCATGGCCGAGTTGTAGTGCACGATCTGCACGCGGTTGGTGAGCGCGATGAAGTTGAAGGCGCGGGCCTCCATGGCGGCCAGGGAGTAGGCGGCCGCGTCGGCGCTGTTTTGCAGCTTGATCTTCTCGTGCACCGCCTGGCCGAGGTTCATGGTCGCGATGATGGCCAGGGCCATGATGAGCAGCCCCAGGGCGCCCAGGGGCAGGGCCTGGCCTCGTTGGCGGCGGGAGAGCGTGCGCCTGACACCCACCCTTTTGGTGTCATCTGCGGTCGGTGGCGGGAGGTCGTTTCTGATCATCATGAGAGTGCCCCGCTAGTCGTCCACCGCGTCGTTGGTCATGAGGCTGACGCGGTAGGGATCTGACTGCATGCGCATGGTGTACTGGGCCCGCAGGGGCACTAGAAACACCGGCGGATCCCCGGAGGCCAGGTTGGCCAGGATCTGGTCCAGGTTGGAGGGCCCAACCAGGTTGGGGCGCCGTCCAGTCTTCGAGAACATGGAGGAGTCTCCGGGGTCTGTGTGTGGGTTGTAGACCGCCCCGTAGAGGGTGATGGACGCCCTGTGGGCTCTCCAGGCGGAGTGGATTATCCAGTTTGCGAAGGGGATCTTCATCATGTACAGGTAGCGCACCTCGATGGTGAGCTGCGTCTTCTTCCGCCAGCCGGCGCCCTCGCGAATGGAGTCGAACGGGATCTCGACATCACGGTCGATCACGTTGAAGTCGCCCATCCTGGGGTTGATGATTCGCACCTGAACCATGCGGATGTCCTTGCCCCCCAGGGCGCTGCGGATCGCGTTCTGCATGGCCGCGTCGGCCCAGTTGGCCGCCTGGGTGACGATGGCGTTTCGCATGGATTCGGCGTTGCCCTGCAGGCCCGCCGGGAGCTGCGAGATGAGCCGGTCGGTGCCCTGGTTCACCAGGTCCACGGCCTCCGGGAGGCGGCGGTTGATCTGGTACATCAGGGCGCGCATGATGATCCGCTTTACCATCCTCTCCGGGTCGGTGAGGTCGTCCATGAGCCGGTCCGAGGTGGGCATCAAGGAGATGATGGCAGCGTTCTCCATGATCCACGGGTCGGCGTTCCAGACGATGCCGGCACGGGCCGCGTTGAAGGCGGCGTACTCGGTCATGATGCGGGCGTGCTGCACCATGGTGAGCTGCAGGACTCCGAGGATCATGAAGGTCATCAGGGGGATGACGATGGCCGACTCGATCATGGCCTGGCCCCGCCTGGCCCTCCCAGCCACTCCACGCAGTATCCGCTTCACCGAAGAGAGCGCACGCACATGAAAGCACACCATAGTGGAGAGCATACCCTGTCTGGGTGGCCTCGCGGTATCGGTCATGTGGCCGCCAGGGGTCAGGCAGGGGGGGCGCTTGATGGGCGCTCTGGGGAGCAGGAAGGGGCTGAGCAGTTGACTCAGTAGTAGACGCGCACGGACAGAGTGAAGAGCAGGTTGTCCACGTTGTAGTAGGAGCGGGTGGAGGGGATGTTCTGGGCGCCTGTTATCTGGAGGCGTTCCTTGTGCTTCTCCACATCCGTTGGCCGGGGGATGAAGGCGCGAAACTCGGCGGCGAGGGCGATCCGGTCGTGCCAGAAGGTGACCTCCAGGCCGAGACCGACCTGGAAGTTGGCGCGATCCTCGTCCGAGAGGGTGTCGATGCCGAGCCCTCCGAGGACGTACGGTCCAAGCATCCGCCATCGATATGGATAGATTACGGCTGCGATTCGCAAGTTGGGGATGAAGTGCAGGGCCTCGATGGAGACGTCCCCCGGAGCGGGGGTCTTTGCCACCCGCTCAAAGTCGTACTCCAGGGTAATGCCGGCCACTCCGCTGGCCCGGAAATGGGCTGAAACACCCGAGATGATGGGGCTAGCGGTGGTGAGCGAGTTGACCCCCACGTGCAGGCCTATGCCGAAGCAAAAACGAGACCGTACGCCGCGGGAGACGTAACCCTGGATCGGGGGCTCCCTGGGGGCGTCCCGCACCGCGGGCTGCGCTGGGATGCGGGGCGCGGCAGGGTCTGGGCGGCGCACGGGGTTTTCCGCGGGTGCATGGGAGTCCGGAGCGGCCAGCGCTGCCGAGCCAGGCCCGAGCCAGAGCGCTGCAAGCAGCAGCAGCGGGGAGCACCAAGAGGAGATGTTGACACGAGGGTAGGTCATTGGAAAGCCGCGAGCCCGCCAGGGCAGCCCGCACGGGCCTCGAGCGCCAATGACAAGGCTATCACACTGGCCTGGTCTCTGACAGGCCCGAGCGAGGCTGCTCAGCTCTTTGCTGGACTCGACGCAGGGCTTCCTCCAGGGGCCCCATGAGGCTGACCACCTCCTCCAGGTTGCCGGCCGAGGCGGCCTGCTCCGCTCTCCTGGCGATCTCTGACAGGGCGCTGGCGCCGATGTTTGCGGCGGAGCCCTTGAGCGTGTGGGTCAAGCGAGCGGCGGCCCTCGCGTCCTGCCTGCTCGTGGCAACCT
>JAJRWW010000739.1 GCA_024276595.1 Myxococcota bacterium | reverse complement strand
CACCTCGGTGGACGAGCTGGACCAGCAGGGAGAGGCATCCTTCGACCTGGTCGTATCATTTTTCACGACCTGCGGCCGCGTCAGCTCTGACAGGATCTTTCTCCCCTGCCTCCTTTCTGGCCCCGGGGAGGACCCTCTGTGTGAGCCGGCCGAGGTCTTCTGGCGTCCCCAGGCCCGGGGGCTGTGCACGCTGCACGCCGTGGTGCGGGATGGCGAGGGCGGCCTGGGCTGGCTGTCGCAAGAGGTGGAGATCCGCTGAGCCAGGGCTCATCCTGCGCCGGGACGGCCTGGTCCTGGGCGGGGTGGGGGCTCACATCCCCTTGCAGGCAAAGGTCCTCTTCCACTGGGAAGGGAAGCGTCGGTGGAGCTGGTTGCAAAGGGTCCGGACGCGTGCCCTGTCCCCCAGCATGTGGTGGCAGTGGATGGAGTAGTAGAGCACCATGCGCGTCTGGGGCGCCTGGCGGGCGATGCGGGCGCAGGTCTTCCAGTCGCTGCGAGACATGTAGACGGTGATTCGGATCAGCGCCCGGCGGGCAGCAGAGAGCTGGCTCAGTCGCCTCTGGATGGGCCTGCCTCCTGGCCCGGCGATGGTAACGTAGGGGTCGGGGCCGGCGTTGGGCGCGTTTGCACTGCTGGAGCCCCCAGCGACGCCAGGCGTGGCCGAGGCCCCGGCGCCCGCCCCCCTGGCCGCGGCGGGTGCTCGCCTGGGGGTCGCCCTGGACGCTCGTACCGGCGCCCTGTTGGCTCGCCTGGCGGGTGGACGCATGGGCGTGGGTCGCGCCTTGCCCATGACTCCCGGGTTGGGTGAGGCATCGCTGTCATCCGAGGTAGTGGGATCGAGGCCTGCTTTTGGGTCGGTTGGACCGAGGCCGGCTCCTCTTCGGTCTGAAAGGAGATTGGCTCTTGTGTCGGACATGGGGCCAGGGAGGGCGCCCCTGGGAGCCGTGTCTCTCGCCAATGGGGAGCTCGAGCCAGCCCCGGAGGGAGCCGCGCCATCTGCCGAGCGACCTTCGTTCTGAAGCCAGAGCACCACCAGACCCAGCATGAGCGCCGCCGCCGCCATGCCCAGCGGGAGGATCCAGCGAGGGAGCTTGTGCTCGGAGGGCTGACCTCGGATGGAGGCGGCCCCCGGGGTCTCATGCAGGACCCGGTGCTCCAGCTCGGCCACCGAGCCGTGGCGCATCCCAGGGTCCTTGGCCATGGCCACGCGGATCACGGCGTCCAGGTGGGCGGGGACCCCGCTCTCCGCTGGCGGATCCAGCTCCGGGGGGGGCTCGGTGAGAACTTGCGACAGCACATTCGTGAAGCCGGATCCGTCAAAGGGCGGCAGCCCCGTGAGCATCTGATACAGGACAGCCGCCAGGGAGTACACGTCCGTGCGCTCGTCCACCGACCGACCGCGGGCCTGCTCAGGGGACATGTAGATGGGGGTGCCCATGATTGCGCCGGTGCGGGTGAGGGTGGGCTCGCTGGCTGTTTGTTTTTTTGCGAGGCCGAAGTCCAGGAGCACGGCCCTCTCCGAGCCGTCATCATCGGTGGTCAAGAAGATGTTGCTGGGCTTGATGTCCCGGTGGAGCACCCCTCGTGCGTGGGTCACCTTCAGGGCCTCACAGAGCTGGCGGAAGAGCCTCCGCGCGGTGGGCCATGGCATGGGTCCGGCGCGATGGAGCCGCTCTGCCAGGTCCTCACCCTGGAGGCGCTCCATGACCAGGAAGGGTCGCCCATCCGCGGTCTGGGCAAAGTCCAGGATGGAGATGATGGAGCGGTGGGCAAGCTCACCCAGGAGCCGCGCCTCGCGGGCGAAGCGCGTCACCGCCTCCGGGTCCGCCGCGGCACAGTCCGAGAGGAACTTCACTGCGCAGGGGCGACCGGTGCGCCGGTGCCTTGCCGCGAAGACCTGGCCGCTGCCACCTTGACCCAGGGGCTCCCCGAGGATGTAGCGGCCGTCCAGAAGCTCTGTGGAATGCGCGATGGTGGCGGGGCGACCTGGCTGCTCGGAAAGGGCGGGGGCGAGAAGGCCCGAGTCCAAAGATAGTGCCATGGAGGAGAGGGCCCTTCTGCAGGCCACACATGAGTCCAGGTGCAGGTCGAGCTGAGCCCCGCGGTCCTCGGGCAGCCGCCCGGCGAGATAGCGCAGGAACGTGTTTTCGTCCGGACAGCTCACCATCTTTGCCTCAGCCTCCTACATAATCATGCGCCAGCGTCCGGGGCTTCTCCAGCGAACAGATGCGCTGACCCTCGGGCAAACGGCAGCTCCGTCAACCCCTGTGTCAGTGGGAGGGATTATTAGGGCGAGTGTAGCAGTGTTTTGGGGCCATCGTTCCCTTCAGGCCATTTTGTTGTCCTCCAGATGAGCCGACTGGGGTACCTTCCCCATATGAACGCAGCGGGGACCCTTGCCGAGGTATTTGTTGCGGCCTTGCCCGAGGCCTGGCGCGACGCGGGGCCGGCCGAGCAGTGGCCGGAGCGGCTTCTGGAGTCCCGGAGGCTTGAGGGTTTGCTCAATCGGGTGGTGGACAGGGCCAAGGAGGCCTGGCCAGATTTCCCCTACCCGCTGGAGCTGTTCTTGGAGGACCTGGCCAGCCGGACTCCGGAAGATGTGGATCTCTTCGAGCACCTGGAGTCCCTCCCAGCAGCGGATCTCTTCCTTGCATACGCCTGTGGGCGGGGGCTGGATGGAGCGGTGGAGGCCTTCGAGCGACGAGTGATCCCGGTTGTGTCCCGAGCCTTGACGCGGCTGGGAGCGCAGCCAGACGCCGTGGACGAGGTGCAGCAGCGCCTCCGGGAGCGTTTCCTGGTGGGCGTGGCCGGCAAGCCTCCGGCGGTGAGCACCTACGCCGGCTTTGGATCCCTTGCGGCCTGGGTGCGGGTGTCGGCCCTCCGCGAGTACTACGGCATGGCCAGAGAGGGGCAGCGCTTTCGACAGGTGGAGGACGCGGATCTGGGCGAGGAGATGGACGGCATCGTCCAGGGGCCGGGGAGCGAGCTAGGGTACCTCAAGAAGCGGTATCGACCCCATTTTCGGGCAGCCCTGGCCGAGGCCATGACCCTCCTGGAGGCACGCCAGCGGAACGTGCTGCGTCAGCACTATCTCGACGGCCTGCAGGTGGATCAGCTCGGCATGTTGTACCGGGTGCACCGGGTCACCGCCTCACGCTGGCTCGCCGGAGCTCGCAAGGCGGTGCTCTCGCATACCCGGAGGTTGTTGATGGCGCGTCTCGATCTGGCCCCGGAGGAGCTGGACTCCATGATCCGCCTGGTGAGCAGCCGGCTCGACATCTCCATCCGAGCCCACCTGGGTACTGGCGAGGAGCCGGGCTGAGCCCGGTCCTGGTG
>JAJRWW010000738.1 GCA_024276595.1 Myxococcota bacterium | reverse complement strand
TCAAGTAGATCTGCTCATCTGGGGGAGGCTGACCGCTTCCGCCCCCACGGCCTCTGCCTGCACCATGCAGACCACAAGCTGCTGATAACGCGGCAAAATACTGAAAACTTGATCTTTTGGGAGCGTGTGCTCCAATGTAGGCATGTCTACGACAGTGTACCCACGGAGCACCTCGGGTTTCTCTCGGTCGACCACCGGCGGCAGGAGAGCAGGCTCTCTCACACCAGGTTCGCGCAGAGGCCCTTTTGCAGGAGAATCCAGGGCCGGATCCGCCCATCTCCCCCGCACCTGGACCAGGGGTGGCAGCAAGGCGTGTGCCACCGGGGCCCCCGCTGGCCGGGCCGGGCGGCGCAACATTGGCAGGAGCGCTGGGGGCGCCAATCGAGCGGGAGCCCTCTCCGGGGGCCTGGCCCTGGCCATCGCGGGGACCCTGGCGGTGGCCTCGGTGGCCCTGGCGGCCCGCTCCTGGTGGAGAAAGGGCGAGGCTGGCTCCCCAGCCAGCAAGATGACCCATACCGCCGGCGTGCCGAGCATCCCGCCGGTCCCAGGGGAGCAGGGTCCGGGTCCTTCGGGGCGGCACGGGGCGGGCTTGTCCGCCGGGTTGACTGGGGGAGCGGCGCCGGGAGCCCAGGCGGGCTCCTCGGCCGCATCCGGCAGCGACGCTGGCGCCGCAGGGGCATCTGAAGGAGCGGGGATCAGCCTGCCCGCGCCCAAGGAGATCCCCCCTGAGCGGAGGATCTACCTTTTCGAGGGAGGCAAGGCCCAGGTGGTGCGCGACGACGACGCTCGCGTGGCCTCCTACTCCATCGTCGACCTGTCTGACGACTTCGTTCCCTTCATCTTCAGAGAGAAGACCCCAGGGCAGGATGACTTCAAGAAGAACGACTACCGACGCACGTTCATCAACGTCGCCAACGACATCACCGACGAGGCAGGTCGTCCCCTGCCCAGGGGGGAGCACAACTACGTGGAGCTCTTTGGCATCCCGCCCTCTCTGTCCGTGCTCCGGAGGCGCTTCCTGGACGACGACGGCAAGAGCTGCTACTCCAGGCTGCGCGGTCAGGTGCTGCGGGGATACCGGGGCGTGGTCAAGTACGAGGGTGGCAAGGGAGCGCGCGCTATCCTGGAGCGCTACAAGCAGCTCAAGGCTATGGTCCGCAAGGCCATGCGCCGCACCGGGGCCAGCAGCGTGGCTCAGCTCCGAAAGCGGGGACAGGCGTTCCTGGTGAAGCGCTACCGGCTGTATCAGACCAAGCTGGCGGTGATCAATCAGGCACACCTCAGGCTCAGGTGCGAGGGCCTCTACCGCCCCGGCGAGAGGGGCTCCCGGCTGGTGTTTGGCTACACCATGCACCGAGCCCTCGCCAGGTTCGAGCGCAAGCACATGCTCTACGGCTGGGGTCAGCTCTTTGGCAAGACCCTCAGGACCCTCGGCCGTTCCCCCCTGGAGAACAACTTCGCCGCGCTGAAGCGGGTCATACGGGAGCGGGTGGTGCACTCGCTGGGCGTGATCGAGGACGGAAGCGCCCCGCTCCCCGGCGCCCACCCGAAGGCGACCAGGCGGGGCGCCGGCAAGCGAAGGCGTGGCAAGGGGCCGGACCTGGTTGGAGAGTACACCCGCCGGGTGTTGGCTGCCATGGGCATAGACACTCCGGGGAGGGCCCTGGCCTTCTTCAAGCAGCAGCCAGCAGGGCTCTTTGCGCATTTTCGCGTGGGTGTCAGGCTGCCTCCCAGGCCATCGTACTATGGGCACAACATGCGCTTCGAGGTGGTCATCGATCGAGGAGACGTCTGGTACGACCCTCCCTACTACCCATCGGGGAAGCGGCGCAGCTTTTACAGGCGCAAGCGTCCCACGCTCACCCTCTACACCGTGGTGGGGAGGCGCAGGATCCCCCTGGCTCGCTACCACACCACCATCGGTGGCTGGCGAACCGAGTGGCACGACGGCAAGGAGTACATGGCCTACAAGGGCTCGGACGTGGGGCCTCGAATCTGGAGGGACATCGTGGCCGGCCCGGTCTGGATTCCACCGGCCACCACCCCCCCAAGGGCTCTCGTGAAGTACGAGCGCAAGGCCGGACGCTGGATCCGCAGGGTGAACAGGGAGGAGATAGGCCCCAGCTACGCCTCTGCCTACGGGCTGGTGGCTGCCTATCACATCGAGGAGTCCCGATCTGGCCGTGGCCGAAAGGTCACATGGAAGGACAACGGCATCCGCACGCACGGATCAGTGGACTACATGTCGATCTTGACCCGGTACTCCCACGGCTGCCACAGGCTGCACAACCACCTCGCCCTGAGGCTCTTCTCCTTCATCGTGCGCCACTCCAAGTTCGTCAGGCGCGGCCAGGTCCCCCTCGCCTACGCCAGGCGCTTCACGGTCAAGGGCCGATCCTACGCGATCCGCCTCAAGACCCGAGGCTACTACTATACCCTGCGCAACCCGGTGAAGGTCCTCGTGACCGAGGGCAGGATCATGGGCAAGCAAAAGACCCCAATCGAGCATTTCTTGCCCAAGCCCGGCGTGAGCTACGACGCGGGGGATCCAAACCTGAGCCCGACCAAGAAGCTCGAAAACGACGCCAAGGGCTCCACGGACGGATACAAGCCCAGCGGCGCCCTGCCGGCCGAGCGCCTCCAACCAATCCCGAAGCTGGATCCCTCCAAGCTTCCTCCCCCGCCAGCAGATTCCACTCGGTGAGCCCTGAGGGCGGATCCAGGCATGGATCGAGGCTTGCCCCCTCACGCCTTCCTGGCCTGGTCCCACGTGGATGTGCGTTCTTGGAGGAGAGCTGCGCAGGCGTTGGCCGGGTCGGCGGCGGTCCAGACTGCGCGGATGACAGAGACCCCCGCAGCTCCGGCCTCGAGGCAGGCCGCGGCGTTCTCGGGTGTGATCCCGCCCAGGGCCACGAGGGGGAAGGGGTTCAGGGCGGCGCAGGCTCTTTGGAGCTTCTGGAGACCCACCGGGGGGCCGTAGGCGGCCTTGGAGGGGGTGCGGTAGACAGGGCTGAAGGTGGCGAAGTCAGCGCCACCAGAGGCAGCGGATGCTGCCTCCTCGAGGGAGTGAGCTGATACTGCCAGGTAGCGGTCCGGGCCCAACAGGCTCCTCGCCTCCGCAACGGGCAGGCTGTGGCCCGCGAGGTGGACGCCGTCGGCCTTCGCTGCCATGGCCACGTCCAGCCGGTCATTGATGAGCAGCGGCACCCCCGCTGGACGAGTTATCTCCCGGATCTCCCGGGCGAGGGCCAGCAGATCCCCGGCGCCGAGGTCCTTCTCGCGGAGCTGCACGCCCAACGTGCCCTGGGGGGCCATGGGCGCCGGGGTGGGGGGCTCACCAGCGGGGGGCCCACCAGCGGCCGGCCCCCTGGCCGCGGCGAGCCGTGGGGCCAGGGCCTTTGCCAGCAGCGCGGGCAGGTCACCGCCTGGAGCCATGCGGCGGTCGGTGATGAGGTAAAGGTCGAAGGGGGGCTTCATGGCTGCCTGTGGCCGGGAAGCAGCTCGCGCAGAGCCTGGAAATCTGTGGGAGCGAGCCTCAAGGCGAGCGAGGCTCAGATAAGGCCGGTTATGGGGCTGGAGGCGGTGGCGTATCGCTTGCGGTCGATGCGTCCGGCCTCGTAAGCGGCACGTCCGGCCTCCACTGCCAGGCGCATGGCGCGAGCCATCTTGATGGGATCCCGGGCCCCGGCCACGGCGGTGTTCATGAGCACACCGTCGCAGCCGAGCTCCATCGCATAGGCAGCGTCGGAGGCGGTGCCCACGCCCGCGTCCACGATGACCGGCACTGAGGCCTGCTCGATGATGATGCTGATATTGTATGGGTTGCGGATCCCCAGCCCCGAGCCGATGGGAGCTGCCAAGGGCATCACAGCGGCGCAGCCAATCTCCTGGAGCCTGAGGCACGCCACCGGGTCGTCGGTGATGTACGGGAGCACCACGAAGCCTTCGTCCACCAGCACCCTTGCCGCCTCCAGGGTGGCGGCCACGTCCGGGAAGAGGGTCCTCTCGTCGCCGATGACCTCCAGCTTCACCATGCTCCCTGTACCCATCTCCCTCGCCAGTCGGCACGTGCGGATCGCCTCCTCGGCGCTGTAGCACCCGGCGGTGTTGGGAAGGAGCACGTACCTGTCGGGGTCGATGAAGTCCAGGAGGCTCTTCTTGGAGCGATCCAGCTCGACCCGGCGGATGGCCACAGTGACGATCTCGGCGCCGGTATCGGCTATGGCGTCACGAGTGAGCTCGAAGCTGCTGTACTTGCCCGTGCCGATGAGCAGGCGGGAGCCAAAGGAGCGCTCGCCTATTGTCAGCCTGGGCTCTGGCTGGGTGTGACGGGTGGGCTCGCCGCCGGGCTCCGCCGGCACGCCGGTTGAAGGGATGTTCGAAGAAGCTGACATCTCTAGTCTCCTAGCCTCCCCCCACGAGGGTGACCACGTTCACCTCGTCGCCCTCCGAGAGGATCACTTCGCCGAGCCTGTGGGCGGAGACGACCTCGCGGTTCACCTCCACCGCGAACTTTCGGCGACCGATCTCCAGCGACTCCACCAGGGCGGCGGCGGTCGTATCCCCGGGGATCTCCTTGGGTTGTCCGTTGAGGTTGATGGAGATCATTCTCTTCACTCGCTGGCTCTCCTGGGTCGTTTCACAGGGGCTAGATGAGCTGCGATCAGCGAGCAGGGCTGCTGCTTGCTCAAAAAAGAGCCCTGCTCGCCAGCTCCAGGTTTTCCTGTCCAGGGAATCTAGTGGATGAGCCCTGCCCTGGCAAGGTCGAAGCTCGAGCTTGAAATCCGCGCTGCTGGCGCGTCGGCTCGGGCCGGCCCGGCCCGGCCTGCCAGGAGGCCGGGAGGGATTGGGCAGTGCTACCCAAAACACCCAACTGTGTAGCAAAAAGGAGACAGGTGTATTCCCAGATTCTCTATCTTGTGTCCCGTTGTGGCGATAACCCTTTGGAATTACGTTGCCAGCTCCTTGGCATGGGGATTGCTGTCAACCCAGCACCGCGTGGACGCCTTGTGGAGATGACATTATGCGAAGCTATCTTCAGAGCATGCCCTACCTAGCGTCGGGGTGGCGGGGGGATCAGCCGACCTTCAGCGCCATCATCTCTAGGCTGTCGCTGTTTCGCGACAGCGATCCCGAGGCCCAGCGGGACATCGCCTCGCGGCTTGTCATGCGTAAGCGCCTGGCCGGGAGCCAGATCATCTCCCAGGACGAGGCTGGTGACTCTCTCTTCTTGGTTCAGCGCGGCCTGGTGAAGCTGGTCATCTACGGTGACAGTGGGCGGCAGATGACCCTCAGCACTCTGGGGCCGGGGGAGTTCTTCGGAGAGGTCTCCGCCTTTGATGGTCTGGAGCGCGGCGTCACCGCGGAGGCGGTGGAGGACACCACCGTTCTTGCGCTCAGCAGGGTGGATCTGTATGCGCACCTGGAGCTCTTTCCCGCCACGGCCGTCACCTTCCTCAAGGAGATGAGCCGCAGGATGCGTGAGCAAAACGAGCTCATCGCCGACCTGGCTCTGCGGGATGTGTCGGAGCGGCTGGCGCGCACCCTGGTGAAGCTCGCCAAGGAGGACGGGGCGGACACCCGGGGGCGTCTCATCCGGCGCCGCCCGACCCAGCAGGAGCTGGCCAACATGGTGGGCTCGTGCAGAGAGACCGTCTCCCGGGCCATGGCCGGCTTCTCTCGCCGGGGCCTCGTCTCCAGCCAGGGGCGTAGGCTGGAGCTGACCGACGACCTCATCGCTCTGGCCGCCTGAATCGCCTAGCGCCGGTCTGCGCAGCGGCCTTGCGCCCATCTGCTCAACAGCCTTGCGCCGCTCTGCTCAGCAGCCTTACGTTCGCTCTCCCCCAGACCACACCACCGCGTCGGTGTCTACGCCATCGGGAAATCGACCCAGCACTGAACCCTAGGGAGGATAGGGCAAGGGCGAGGGAGCCCCTCGGACTCGGTCCGCGGGGAGGGGGTCGTTACGCCGTTCGAGGCGGGGGGTCAGCTTTCCTTCGAGTCGTCCGCCAGGAGCGCCTGCGCCAGGTCCTGCAGAATCAGCGAGGACCAGGTCTCGAAGTTGGCCTCG
>JAJRWW010000078.1 GCA_024276595.1 Myxococcota bacterium | reverse complement strand
GAGGACGGCCTCATGGCAGCGGCCCGCTCCATGGCGCAGTTCGTGGGCAGGCCCCTCTCCGAGGACCGCCCCCGGCTGGACGCGAGGCTTCCCGACGGGTCCCGTATCCACGTGATCCTCCCACCCATCGCTCGGCATGGCACAACCATCTCCATTCGAAAGTTCTTTCCCGGTGGCTTGACCCCCGAGCAGCTAGTGGACTTTGGCTCCCTGACCTGGCCCATGATCTCGCTCATAGAGGCGGCCGTGCTCTGCAAGCTCAACGTCGTCGTCGCCGGTGGAACGGGCTCTGGCAAGACCACCTTGCTCAACTGCGTCTCCTCGTTCATCCCCAACGAGGAGCGGATCATCACCATCGAGGACTCGGCCGAGCTGCAGCTCACCCAGGAGCACCTGGTCTCCCTGGAGAGCCGCCCCCCGGATGAGCGGGGCAAGGGCGAGGTGACCATTCGGGACCTGCTCCACTCCTCCCTGCGCCTGCGGCCCGATCGCATCGTCATTGGAGAGGTGCGCGGCGGGGAGTGCTTCGACCTGCTCCAGGCCCTCAACACAGGTCACGGTGGCTCCATGACCACCACCCACGCCAACACCCCCAAGGAGACCCTCACCAGGCTGGAGAGCCTGGCGCTCCTTTCCGGGATAGAGCTGCCCCTGCGCGCGGTGCGCGCCCAGGTCGCCGCCGCCATCGATCTGATCATCGCCTGTGATCGCTTCGTGGATGGCACCCGAAAGATCACCCACATCGCCGAGGCGCTGCCCCTCGACGAGAGGGGCGACTACCAGGTGCAGGACATCTTCGTGTTCACCCAGACAGCGCGGGACCCGGATGGGGTGCAGGGCTACCACGCACCAACTGGGGTCATTCCGGGCTTTCAGCGGAAGCTGCTGGCCAACGGATTCGATGAGTTCGTCGACGAGTTCTTCGACCCGCTCTACCAGGGCCTGGAGCAGCCCCCCATCTTCGAGGGCGTCTCCTCATTCGAGGCTCCCTACACCGAGCCTGGGGCGGCGCTCGATGACTGAGCCCGGGCAGGTCACCCCGACCGAGCCCCGGCGCGCCACCCTCCTCATTGTGGGTGACGAGCTGCTGGCCGGAGAGCTGGCAGACGCAAACGGCCCGTTCCTGGCGGAGCAGCTCGCCGCTCGGGGCCTGGGGGTGGTGGAGCTGCGGGTGCTGCCGGACCGGCTGGAGGTGATCGCCGGGGCGGTGCGCGCTGCCCTTGCCAGGTCCTACCTGGTGATCCTGTGCGGCGGGCTGGGGCCCACCTCCGACGACCTCACGGCAGAGGCGGTCGCACTGGCCCTGGGGCGCTCCATGGTGTTTTGCGAGCCGGCCTGGGAGCGCATCTGCGAGATGTTCTCCTCCCGGGGCCGGGAGGTCCCCGCCAGCAACCGCAAGCAGGCCATGTTGCCCGAGGGTGCCCAGGTGCTTCACAACCTCTGGGGCACCGCGCCCGGCTTCCTTGTGAGGGTGGGCGCCGCCCGCCTGGCGGCGCTGCCCGGCCCGCCCCGGGAGAATCGGCCCATGTTCACCCAGGTGCTCTGGCCCCTACTGGAGGAGGAGATCGACGAGGGCTCCCGGCTCCAGACGCGGGTGTACCGCGTCTTTGGCCTGCCCGAGAGCGAGGTGGGTGAGCGCCTGGGCCCCTTGGAGGAGTCCTTTCCCGAGGTGCGGGTCGGCTACCAGGCGCGCTTTCCAGAGATCCTCGTGAAGCTTCGCTTCCAGGAGAGCCAGGGCAGCCTGGCAGAGGCCGCCGCCGGAGAGCTGAGCCAGGCCCTGGGTCCTCACCTCTATGGCGAAGGAGGCGCCTCTTTGCCGGAGGTGCTGGGTCGGGCGGCGGAGGCGAGAGGCCGGCGCATCGTCACCGCGGAGAGCTGCACCGGCGGCCTCGTGGCCAAGCTCCTGACGGACATCCCCGGCTCCACCGGCTGGCTGGATCGCGGCTTCGTCACCTACTCGAACCGCTCCAAGGAGGAGCTGCTGGGGGTGGGCGCGGCCCTGCTCGCCGAGCACGGAGCGGTGAGCGAGCCCGTGGTGCGAGCCATGGCCGAGGGCGCCCTCCGGCGCAGCGAGGCGGACCTGTGTCTGGCCATCACCGGCGTCGCAGGGCCGGGAGGGGGGAGCGCCGCCAAGCCCGTGGGCACCGTGTGGCTGGCGTGGGGGGACGCCGAGAGGATCCACACCCGCCGGGTCCGCTTCCCCTTCGACCGGGCGCTGAACCGCCGGGTGAGCGCCTGGGCGGCCATGTGGGGTCTTTTCCGCTTCCTCGATGGAGAGCCTGGCTGAGCTTCAGGCGGCCGCGGGGGTGCCTGTGCTGGGCTGGCCTGCGCTCAGTTGATCACCGGGCAACCCTCGGAGGGCTCGTCGTCGCTGTTGTTGGTGGAGTCGCACTCTTCCACCATTAGGGAGGCCTGGTTGCCCTCCACGGTGACCGTGTAGCCCGTCGGGCTGGCGGGGCTGTCCACCGCCAGGGTCACCACCGTGGACCCGCCGGGCAGGAGGGGCACTGTCGTGACAGCCGATCCCAGCAGCAGCCCGGAGCCGCCCGAGCCCTCGTAGAAGGAGACATCCACACCCGGGAGGACCCCCAGGGCTCCCACGTTCGATACGCGAGCCCGGAGCTCTATCTCCCCCTGGCTGCAGAGCGAAAGGCCGACGGTGAGGTCTACGGTCAGGTCGGGGGCGTTGAAGACCCCGTCGCCCTGGACGTTCTGCCTGTAGTTGTTCAGGCCGGCGGTGGTCCAGTTGTCCGCCTCCTGGAGGGGGACGTTCCCCGCCGACGTGGCGTTTGTCACGTGGTAGGTGTGCTGGGTCCAGACTCGCCTGGTGGGCACCCACTCGTCGTTCGAGTCTCCGTACACGAACAGGCCCTGGCGGGAGGCGTGGGGGCAGGCGGAGAGGTGGTTTGCCACGATGAGGATCTCTGAGTTCCCGTCGCCGTCCACGTCCACCACCAGGGGATACTCGTGGATGGTGGCGCTGGAGCTGGGGAGCTCTAGCTGCACCGCTCCGTCGGTGCCGGAGTAGACCCTCACGAAGCACTCGTCGGCGTACACCACCTCTGCCGCTCCATCTCCCTGGAAGTCGAACACCGAGGAGCCGGTGGCGTTGGAGGAGAGATCCTGGGTGGGCTGTGACCAGCGCACGTAGATCTGCCCCGGGCCGGGCGGGGGATCCCCCGTGGGTTGTACGACGACCTCGCCTGGCCGGTTGACATCGTACACCGAGTAGGCGTACCCGCCGGCCACGCCGATCTCCGGGCGCCCATCCGCGTCGAAGTCGGCGATGGTGGGGGGGCCGCCTCGGTTGGAGGCGGTTCCTCCGGGGATGGGCAGCGGCTGAGTGCGCTGGGATGGGTCTGACTGGCAGGCGGCGTCCGTGGGGTCGACGCCGCACCAGAGGGCGCCGGTCTGGCCGCTGAGCACTGCCACCTGGCTCGACCCCACCAGCACCACCTCTGGCTGGCCATCGCCGTCCAGGTCGGCAACCGCGGGATATCCGTCGGCGCCAGGGTAGCTCCAGTACTGGGTCACCGTGACCGAGGGAGGGTCACCCGGGCTTGGCCCGGGCACCCAGCTCACCTGCCAGGCGTCTCTGCCAGAGACGATCTCCGGGAAGCCGTCTCCGTCCAGATCCGCCACGGCAGAGATGCCGCCTGTGTAGCCGGAGTTGGTGCCAAAGGCGCCGCCCCCTCCTCCTCCTCCCTGGTCCCAGACCACCAGGCCGTCGTTGTCGATGAGCACCGCGCCGATGACCACCTCGGCCTCGGGGTCGTCGTCGAAGTTGGCCAGGGTGACGGCAGCGTTTGCGACGGTGATGGGGTAGTCGGCACCGCCCTGGTCGTGCGAGGTCCAAAGGAGGCTCCCGTTGCCGCTCACGGCCACGACGTAGCTCTGGTTGCCCGCGACCCGCCGGGTGGCGTAGACGATGTCCGGCAGGCCATCTCCATCCACGTCTCCAATGGCGATGGTGGCGCGCCCGTGGGAGCCCCACTGGTCTCCACCGGGGTTGTGGGGGATGCGCAGGAGCTCCGACCCAGAGAGGCCATCGAGGACCACGATGTTGCCCTCTGGCCAGCTCCCCCCGTCCTGCTGTGTCACGTTGATCACCACGTCGGGGATCCCGTTGCCGTCCAGGTCCCCCACCACCGGGATGGAGATGATCTGGTCGTCCAGGTAGGACCACTCCTCCACCACCGAGATCTGGCTGAAGGTGGGGACAGTCTCGCAGGTGAGAGGGTCTGGCTGGGGCAGACATTGACCTATTGTTGGCTCACAGAACTCCCCAGGCTGATCGCAGTCGTAGGAGTCGGCGCAGGTCACCCCCGGGGTGGCGCAGGCCTGGTTGAGGCACACGTCCCCGGCGTCGCAGCAGGTGGTCATGTCATCTCCGCAACGCACGCCGGAGGCGCAGGCAGGGAGGCAGGCGCCCTCGAGGCACTCCTCCTGGGCCAGGCAGCACCGGGCTGGAAAGCCGCACATGGTGGTCTGGCAGGGCTCGGCGTCTGGATCCGTGGTGGCGTCCAGGAGGCCGGAGCCGTCCCCTGTGGTGCCATCTGCTCCGCCGTCACCGCCTCCGCCAGGGCTGTGAGGGCGGCAGGCGGACGCGGCGCCCAGACCGAGGCCAACGACCAAAAAAAACGCCTGCGTGAACCATCGCCTGTGTGTCATGCTAGCTGCTCCCGTGAAGATATTAGCACACCACCAGGGAAGCACCTTTTGCCCCGTGGCGTCAACAGGAGCCGCCCACGGCTCACCAGCCCGGAGATCGCAGATCGCGGGAGGGGTGCACGGCACGGCAGCATGAGCACTGCCCTGGTGATACGAACGGGCTCTCGGGCGCTCGTGGGCTCGCTCCTGCTGCTGGCTGCTGGCGGCTGCGGGGATGGGGGGGCGCCCGCCACCCAGGATCCAGCCTCGCTCCCGTCGGCCGTGGCGCCGGAG
>JAJRWW010000737.1 GCA_024276595.1 Myxococcota bacterium | reverse complement strand
TTCTCTGGTCGCCCTTGCTGTCTCGCAGCAGCAGGTGGGCTCCCACGCCGCCAATGCCCAGGACCAGGACCACAGCGGCTCCGATCACCAGCCACGTGGGCAGGCCCAGGATCCTCCGTGCGGTCCCCGCGGGAGTGGCCCTCCGAGGGGAGGCCTCGGATGCGGCACGTCCAGATAGGTCGGCCGCCGCCTCTGCTCCGGCTGTCCTCTCCGATCCCCCCGGATCCTGTGCGCGCCTGCCCGAAGGTTTTGCCTTTGGTGCGACCAGGTCCAGCTCCGACAGGTCCGGGGGGCCTTCGGGTGCGGGCTGGTCGAGCTTTGGTGCGACCAGGTCCAGCTCCGACAGGTCCGGGGGGCCTTCGGGTGCGGGCTGGTCGAGCTTTGGTGCGATCAGACCCAGCTCCGACAGGTCCGGGGGGCCTTCGGGTGCGGGCTGGTCGAGCTTTGGTGCGACCAGGTCCAGCTCCGAGAGATCCAATGGAGCCGAGCCCTGCTGAGCCGAGCCCTGCTCCTCGGCCGGGGCCAGCAGGTCCACCTCACCATAGGAGAGCCCGGGGTCAGAGGCGGCTGGAGAGTCCTTGGGAGCTGGGAGGTCGGCCGCCTGAGGCGACGGAAAGCCCGAACCAGCAGGCACCCCTTGGGCTGGCCCACCCTTGGGCGTGGGGAGATCCGGCGTGACCGGAGCCACGCCCCCACCGGCCAGCTCGCTTCCCGATGTGGAAGGGGCAGATCGTGGGGCGGGCAGGTCCGGGATGGAGGCTGGATCCAGGGCCTTGCCTGTGGTGCTCGGGCGAGCCTTTGGCGTCGGGAGGTCTGGCATGTCCGGAGGGGGCGGCGTGATGGTGGGCCTAGAGGGCGCTCGTGCACCCGGTGGCCTGGCCTGCGGCTCCTTTGGCGTCGGGAGGTCTGGCATGTCCGGGGGGGGCGGCGTGATGGTGGGCCTCGAGGGTGAGGCCGCCCTGGGCGTCGATGGCATGAGCCCATCTGCCCTGGGAACCGATCCGGAGCCGTGAATCGGTGTGGGCAGGTCCGGCACCTGGGGGGCTGGCGGAACGAGGGGAGGGCTCCCGGGTGAGGGCTTGGTCGGGGCGGGGCCGGCTCCGGCCGCTGCGCGCTGGCCGGGAGCTACCGGAGCGGGGAGGTCGGGCACATCCGCCCCTTGGGCGGCCGGCCGGCCGGGCATTCCCATCTTGGTGGAGGGGGATCTGGTCACCGGGGCAGGGAGATCCTCCTGCGACCCAGGGCGCCCGGCAGCTCCGCCAAGGTCCAACCTGGGAGGCTGCGTCGTGGCCGGGGCGGGGAGGTCACTCTGGCTCCCGGCCGAAAACAGGTGCGCGACGGCCGGGTGCTCGCTGATGCTGGTCCAGTCCACTTTGTCAGGAGAGAGGTCCTCGGACCCGTCCAGCTTGCCGTCAGACCCCATGGTCAAGATGGCCGACTGGGCGAAGGGGCCGAAGACGCTCCCCGTGTGTCGTCGGATGAAGTACCTCAGGTCGCTCCCATCCTCAGTCGCCGCGCCCGGAGCGCCGGCCGCGCCGGTGGGGCGCTGCACCTGGAAGGAGCCCAGGCACCTTGGGCATTTCATGGTCATGCCCTCCGCCGGGATCCGCTGATTCTCGATCTCGTAGCTCGCGCTACACTTGGCGCATATGACCTTCATTGAATCTCCCCGTCCGGTGGCCTCGCGGTACCTCTTGTGGTCGAGCCCTGGGCAGGCTAGCGGAGCCAGCGCAGGCTCGGGTAACGTGCCGTCTGGAGAAGCCGATCCAGGAAGCTCTTTTGGAGCCGCAGCAGCCGCTCGAACCTGGGCGACTTGAGGGCGCGTGTGTACAAGGTGGCAGGCTTGCGAAACTCCCCGTCGATGAGCAGATCGTCAAAGTCGTAAAACCGGGTGTTCTTCGATGCCTTCTTTCCCTTGACCTTGTGGCTGCTGCGCTTGCCTCGGGCCCATGCGTCCCGCTGCGCTGCGCCGAGCCCGAGCGCTGTAGCCAGTGCCAGGCAAAGACCAACTCGACCCAGGGATCTGCTGAAGGTGCTCACGGTTTCGAACCTCCGGGCCCACGTGGGGCCGCCCCGCGTGGCGGCGGGGATGGGCGCCCGGGCCTGGCTGTCGCCTGGAGCATCCGGATGGTGGCGAACACCGGATCCTTCTTCGACAGCCCCTTGGAGGCCCGGACGAACTTGCGATAATAGTATAGCGCCTTTTGCGGCTTATCCAGATGGTCCTGATAGATCTTGGCGACCTGAAAGAGAGCAGCCGGGTCGTCGCCCAGCAGCTTCAGGACGCGCTGGTAACCGGCCAAAGAGGCCTTCCACTTGCGCAGCCCGAACAGGGCTCGGGCCCGGCCCAGCAAGGCAGGTCGGTTTCTCGGCCAGATCCGTAGCACAGCATCGAAATGGCCCAGCCCCCCCTTGTAGTCCAGGTTCTGCACGTAGACCTTGCCCAGGTTGAGCCGCGAGGCCACGTGCCGCGGATCCAGCCTCGCTGCGCGCTCGAAGTCCATGACAGCCTTGCCCATCTGCCCGCTGGCCATGAGAGCCTTTCCCCGAGCGAAGAAGAGGGCGGCGCTCCTGGGACGCAGGCGGAGCCCGCGGCCAAAGATCATCATGGCGGTGCGGGGGTCACCCCGAGCCAGGTACATCCTTCCAAAGACGACATGGGCGGTGGCGTCCCTTCGGTCCACCGCCAGCGCCCTCTGCACCATGGACAGGGCTTTCTTTCGGTGACCAAGGGCCAGGTGAGCCGAGGCCGCCAGACCCAGCGCGATGAGATCCCTCGGGTGGGTGGCCAGGTGCGCTTGCAGGAGCTTGAGCGCCTCCTCGTCCTTCCCGGCGCGGCTGAGCACATCCACCAGCCCGAACAGCGCATGGCCGAGACCTGGGCGCATGGCGATGGCCCGGGTGTAGGCGCGGCGAGCAGGGGCGAGCTGCCCCAGGTGGAGATGGCAGTATGCCAGGTTGACCAGCGCAGCGAGGTGGCGGGGCTTGCTCGCGAGGAGCCTTCGGAAGGCCGCAACGCAGCCTTCGAAGTCTGGCGCAGGTCTCCTGGAGAGGCTGCGGAGGCCTGCGGCGAAGAGGGCGCTCTTGGGCCCGACAGGCGCCGAGGGGCGCCCTCTGGCCGGATCGCGGGACACGGCGTGTGGAGCCCCGGGACCAGCGTGGCGGGAGCCGGGGCCTGCGGGGCAGCCAGGGCCGAGCAAGATCGCTGTGGCCAGCAGGGCACACGGGAGAAGTGAGCGAGTCACCGGAGCACCTCCCGAAGCAGAGGTAGGGCGCGAGCCACGGGCTCGTCGTAGGCCCCCCTGAGCACTGCACGCCCGGGGTCGGGGTAGCGGTCAGGGTCCAGCTTGAGCAGGCGCCTGGCGGCCGCCACCGTGAAGCGGTTGTAGACTCGGAGCCGGTGCGCCACGTCCACCGCCTTCCTGAAGGCTCGCATGGCGCCCTCCTCCACGGGCTGAGCTTTCATCTGCAAGAGCGCCTTGTAGCGCTCCCGGTCGTCGGGGTTGGTGATGGACCTGGGCACCGGGATGGAGTAGAGGGCCTCCACCGTGCTCGCATAGAGCATGCCGATCTTGTAGACCGCAGCGGTGGACCAGACCAGGGCCTTGTACTTGAGCACCGCCCGGTAGAGCTTCTGGGCCTTCTGCAGCAGCCTGGTCTTCTTGATGAGCAGCTTGACGAGCTTGCCCTGGGTGCCGCGCAGGGGCACTGCCGCAAACCGGTCGAAGACCACCTCGGCGAGCTGGAACTGGGCCCACCCTGCGTACGCAGCGGCCAGGCTTCCCGGCTTCAGGCGCAGCCGCGCGAACTCGGAGGTGGCCCGCGAGAAGTAGGTCAAGGCGCGGCGCTGGCCCCTGGAGCTCTTGCCCGCCCTGGACTTTCGGATGGCACGCCCAGCCCGGGTCCAGGCCGCCACGGCCAGGGTTTTTTGGCGCCGAACGAGCTGGCTGTTTTTTACGAATCGCAGGTAGAACCTCTCCGCGGCGCGCCACTTCTTTTGAGACTCCAGCAGCT
>JAJRWW010000736.1 GCA_024276595.1 Myxococcota bacterium | reverse complement strand
TCGTACCAGCAGTCGTCCGAGGTCTGGCAGGGGGGCTGCTCGATGGCGCAGGCTTCGCCCAGGGCGCAGAACTCATCGAGGGCGCAGCACCTACCAGCACAGGCGACCCCGGGGCAACCTCAGTCTGGAGCGACCCATCCGTCCCCGGCGTCGACACCGGCGTCATCGGGATCCTGGCAGGTGCCGTCCACGCAGACCTGGCCGGGATCGCAGTCGCCGCAGTCGCCAGCGGACCCACGGGGACCGCAGGCTGAAGACAGAATTGGAAGGAATGCAAGCAGAGCCAGGTACTTCATGTAATGTCCTCCAAAGGGCCTCGAGTGATAGTAGCACGGAAATGAGGTAGTCTGTCGGCGGCCCCCAGCAATGAAGGGGTATCCGCGGCACCGGCTCGGAGGAGGATCTGTGAGCGGAGCGACCATGACGCTGGCCGAGGCGGCCAGCTTCGAGATGGAGAGGAAGCGCAGTCGCTTCCTGGCGCGCGCAGTGCCCGTGGCCTCGCCTCAGGAGGCCATGGAGAAGGTGGGCGCCCTGTCGGATCCGGATGCATCCCACAACTGCTGGGCCTACCGGGTGGGGGACCAGTATCGGTTCTCCGACGACGGTGAGCCCGGGGGCACGGCGGGGCGGCCCATCCTGTCCGCCATCGAAGCCCAGGGTGTGGACAGGGTCCTGGTTCTCGTGAGTCGCCAGTTCGGGGGAATCAAGCTGGGCGCGGGGGGACTCGCTCGGGCTTACGGCGGCGCCGCGGCGAGCTGTCTGCGCGGGGCCAACAAGCTCGAGATCTGGCCCACGGTGAGGCTGCGGGTGTCGGTCTCCTTTGCCGACCTGGGAGCGGTGAAGACCCTGCTGGCCCACCACGCCGAGGTCACGGCGCTCGGGGATGAGTATGGACCGGACGGCGCCAGCTTCATCCTGCGCATTCCTCGCCCCCACAGGGACCTTTTTGCCAGTGGCCTCTGCGATGCCACCAGGGGGCGGGCCCGGGTGGAGGAGCTGGGCGAGTAGCCAGCGATCTCCATCACGCCGCCCTTGGCTCTTCCCATGGGCCCTCGCACGAGATAATCTCAGGAATATGTCTTCTCTGGTCAAGCGCATGGCCTCACCTCTGCAGGTGATCCTGACGATCCTGTTGTACGTGCAGATCTCGGTTGCCGCCGGTGTGGCGGCGGCGCCGGGGGTCTTCGGCGCCCTGAAGCTCCACCGAGCCATCACCTCTGGCGGAAGCTCGGACCTGCTGTGGGCTCTCTCTGCCTGCGTGTGCGGCGCGCTCGCCTACTTTGCCTATGCCCTCACGGTGATCTTCGTGGTTCCCATGTTCAGGCTCCTTGCGCCGGGCACCCCCGAGGGCCGCTACCCCTACTACTCGTTCAAGGCCTACCAGTGGGCCTCGTACAACGCCCTCATTCTCCTGGTGCGCTATAGCTGCATCAACTTCCTGCGGGTGACGCCATTTCTGCCCCTCTTTCATCGGCTCATGGGCATTAAGGTTGGGCGCAGGGTGCAGATCAACACCGCCATCATCGGAGACTCCAACCTCATCGAGGTGGGGGATGACGTGGTAATCGGCGGTGATGTCACCCTCGTGGCCCACGCGGCGGAGCGGGGAGATCTGGTCGCCGAGCGGGTGCGCATTGGGTCCAGGGTCACCCTGGGTCTCATGTCGGTGATAATGCCTGGCTGCCGCATTGGTGACGGGGCGGTGATCGCGGCGGGAGCGATCCTGCAAAAGGGTACGCACGTGGGTCCGGGTGAGGTCTGGGGAGGTGTGCCCGCCCGGCTCATTGGGGGCAAGGGTGCCGACGTCGAGGGGCAACGAGGGACGAGCAGTGAGTGATGAGCTGACCTGCAACCTCCAACTGGCGCTGCGAACGGAGCTGCCCCACAGCTCCCTGGATGAGTTCTGGGAGCGGCTGGAGGAGCTCCTCTGGCGCGGCTCCGACCACCGGAGCGCGCGCTTCATCTCTCAAAAAGAGTGTAAGTGGCTGGTGCGCCACCAGTGCCGGCGTTATGACGAGCTCACAGGGAGCGACATCTTTGGCCAGGGCGCCTACTTCCCGATCTTCGCCAGCTTTCACGAGCGGGACCCATCTCGGCGACAGCTTCTCTTGCGAGCGCTCGAGGCATTCTTCGAGCTCTCGGTAGATCTGGACGACCCGGTCAGCTCGGCAGCCGCAGTCTCCTCCCGGGTCATCCGCACCTGGGGGAGGCTCGCTCGCCGAGGGACGCCCCTGGATCCAAGCCCCGCCACCCAGCTCATGCTGTGGCGGGTCTTCGAGTCCATCGTGAAGGGTGAGGTGGAGGTGGTCGAGGTCCGCCAGGGGGACCGCCTCTGGCACTATCCGCGGTTCGCCAGCTCCCCCATGCTGGTGCAGCGCCGCAAGGACGCACGGAGGGCTGAGGTGCTCTCCAGCCTGAAGTTCACCCTTGGCTGCGCCTCTCTGAGGCGCCCGCCCTTGGTAAAGCTCCTGGAGCGCGATGAGCTACTCACCGCCGAGGCCCGGGAGCTGATCCTGGCGGCGGTGAGCTCGCGGGATCCTTCCACGGCAGAGCCCATTGCCGCATTGCTGCGCCACCACATCGAGCTCATCGCCCTGGGGGACTACCCGCAGCTAGAGGTCTTCACCGACCTCATTACCGACTTCTTGACCCACCTCCGAGGGGACGTGCTGCCCGTGGGCAAGGCCCCCGAAAACGCAATGATGCGCCGCTATCTCCAGGTGCTTCAGGAGCGCTACCTGCCGGGGCTGTTCAACTACGCGCGCATTCTGCGCAAGGCGCGGCTGGGCAGCCCCTTCCTTGGGGATCTGCTCCAGGAGTCCTACCTGGTCCGTACCAGGAGCATGGACGGGGACCAGGAGCCATCCTTTGGTCGGCTGCTCCAGGACTGGGTCGCCGCCCAGCGGGTGATCCAGACCCGCGCTGGCTACAGGTCCACAAAGGGGTTCTCCTTTGTGGATGCCTACCTGGAGGATGCCGCCCCCGTGCCCCAGGGTGTGCGTGGGCGCACCGAGCGTGGCTTTGCCGTAAAGGAGCTGGCCGACTTCGACACCTTCCTAGAGCTGCCGGCAGAGGCGCGCGTGGCCGACACATGGGGGTCTGTCACTGCCGAAGGGAACCCTCGCGAAGGGGCCGGGTTTGATGATGGTGACGTGGATGAGACCGCCCGCACCACCCCCTATCAGCGGGTCAGATCGCTGGAGCTGCGCTCCCCGACGCCTTCGCAGGACGGCTCGGGAGCGCTGCCCCCCATCGCTGGCCCACCACCTGAGGGACCGAAGGTCTTCCCTGTGCGCCTTGGCAGCATGGACAACCTGTACTCGGCGCCCACGGAGATCATCCCGGCCCTGACCGATGACGCCATGGATCTGCACACCGCTGTCACGGAGATCCTGCCCACCAACACCGACGGCACCGTGGACCTGCAGCGGGTGGCCACCCAGCTCTTTCCCACCAGCCCCCAGGGAGGCGCCGATGAAGAGTGAGGGGGAGGCTGCGTGCTGACCATGGA
>JAJRWW010000735.1 GCA_024276595.1 Myxococcota bacterium | reverse complement strand
GCGCTTGCAGGGGCAGGCGGGAAGCTGGCCGCGTCCACGGCGCAGACCGCGGCCATGGCGCGGGCTCGCGCCCACCAAGGCCGGGCCCGCCCCGAGGGGCGGTTATGGGGTGGCTAGCGCCGAGGCCAGAGCGGAGCGCGGGTTGCCTCAGACGCCGGCAGCAGCCACCTTTCGCTCGCGCAAACCCTCAACATGACGGGCCAGCTCAGTCAACCGGTACGATGTCCACATAGGCCAGGAATGTGTAAGCCCAGTTGCCCGCGGACTCGCTGTAGCCCCCCACCTCGATGGAGAGGCTGGAGTCGGTGAGATCAACCGTCACCGTTCGCTCGATGATCGGCTCACTGTCGGTGGTGACCTCGTCGTCCACCACCACCACCCCCTCCACCGTGGCGTTGTGCGGGTCTCCCGGGTAGCCGCGCTGGGGACGGCCCACGCAGATGGTCACCTCGTAGCGGCCGTTCTCCAGGGCGAGCTCGAACAGGTTGTCCCGCCCGTAGTCGTCATACACGTAGCTGCGCTGCGCCTCGTCGAATCCTGCCACATCGTCGTAGCCGTAGAGGGTGATACCAGGGTCGTCAACGAACTCACCGTACCAGCCGTAGTGGACCTCATCGCTGTAAGGCTGCCAGCCGATCTTCATGTAGGTCTTGCCGTCCACCACCAGCGGGTCGGCGGTGGGGCTGCCCAGCGGATCCTGGAAGTTCAGGTAGTACTCCCCCCGCGGGCGCGCCGAGGACTGAATCTCCAGCACCGGCGGGTCGGGGCGCGACCCCTCCACGTACAGCCCTAGCTCGTGGCGCAGGGCCATCAGGGCGTCCGGGCTCTTGGTCCAGCTCGTGAGACTGGATGCCACTGAGGAGGCTGTCTGGTCCAGGGGCTCGGTCACGCCCACCCTGGGATACCCGCCATTGGCCAACAGCAGGTACTCGTAGTCCTCCAGCCCCTCCCTAAAGAGCTCTGCGCGCACTGTGGGCCGAGGCCCGTCAAAGAACCTCCCAAAGTCGTAGTAGGCCCACCCGGTGACACGATACCCCCAGCTCACCCAGGGGATGATGCGCTGGTGCATCCCCTGCACGTCCAGCCGCGTGGGGTTGAAGTAGGGATCCGGGTCGTGATCCAGGCTGTAGAACCAGACCTCCTCCCCATGGTCGGCCTGGCGCTGCCATGCGTAGTCCCGCTGGGAGGCGCGGACGTGAGCTATCCAGATGTCGTAGCCGCAGCCGTGGTCTGGATCCTCGGCGATCTCTGGCTTGGGCTCCTCGCTGATGGCGATCCGGAGGTTCGGCGCGGCGTTGCGGGTGAGCTCGCACAGGTAGGCGGCGAGCCGATGGTCCTCGTCGTCCTGTGGCTCGTTCTGAACGTAGTAGTAGGCCCGGTCCAGGAGGCCCTCGTCCTGTAGGTATCCCTCCAGGGCACCCAGAAACTGAGACCACTCGGCGTTGTAGTCCGGTTGCCCGTAGTGATCGCCCCTGGCAAGGCCACAGAAGGTGGCAGGCCGGGGTGTGGAGTTGTCCACGAACTGGAAGACCATCGAGGTGGGGAAGCCCACTGCGTTCCAGCCCACCCCCAGCATGTAGCGCTGCGAGAGCCAGCCAATGGAGTACTGATCCGGCTCATCGGGCTCGTCCCACAGAACCTCGCAGGGGGCAATGGAGCTGGGGTTGTCCCAGGTGATGCTCCAGTTGAAGCCGCTGGGCCAGGTCACCGACTTGGGGGTGAAGCGGTGCTCGAACAGCATGGTCTTGGCGTCGTCCACGGTGCCTCCCTCGGGGACCAGGTCGGCAACGGACACGTTGAGCTGGGTCGCGAAACTGGCCTGGGGAGGCAGATCGAAGTCGAAGACATAAAGGCTCACGGGGACGGTGATGTCCTGGCCCGCGCCAGAGACGGTGATGGTGGTGGAGTGGTCCCCTGCCGGAGCTCCCGGGGGCACGAAAACGGTTAGCCAGATGGGGATCCCGCGGTCCTGCCGCAGGGTCACCTGGGCGCCTGAGGTGACAGGGGTCAAGGTCTCCGCCCAGCCAGACACAAAGCCCACCTCCGCCAGGTCCAGCCGCTGGTCCTGCCCCAGGTTGGGGAACGGCTCCACAGAGACCGTCACCCTGCCAGAGGCCGGGCCCAGCACTAGCTGCACCGGCTCGAGCTCGTTGCGGGCAGCGCTCAACTGCAGACCGGAGCCCAGCTCCTCGGGGCCACGATCGGTCACTCGCACCTTGTGGGTGCACGGGGTAGTCCAGAGGGTCAGGTCCGCCGTGGACTCGCTCAGCCGGTAGGTATACTCAGAGGGGTCGAGCACCACTGGGGTGGTGTTGGACCCTCCACCGTCATCATCCCCACAAGCGCCCACCAGCAGTAAGACAAAGGCAACGGGCACGATCAGCAGGCAGCGCATGGCATCTCCTCGGGTGACGTTCTCTCACGGTAACACGTACCGCCTCACCACTGGTAGATGCTCTCCGGATCTCGAGCTCTCGGATCCTATGTGCGGCTCAGCCTTGCTACGGT
>JAJRWW010000734.1 GCA_024276595.1 Myxococcota bacterium | reverse complement strand
GGCGCTCCTGGCGCTCCTGGCGCTCCCGTGACTCCCGGCCTGGACGCGGGCCTGCCCAGGGCAAGGCCTGCAAGGCCGCTTGACGCCTCCGTGGCCAGGCCCGATGGCGCCGCTGCCAACGGCGATGCCGCTGTGGCCAGGGCTCGGGATGCCGCGGTCGCTCCCGGGAGCGCAGCCTCACCGGACGCGGGCGCCACAGGAGATCTTCCTCCCCAGGCAGGCAGCCCTCCCACCTTGACGCTGCAGTTCCCCGTGGGATCTGCGCGGCTCTCCCGGAAGGTGCGGCGAGCGGTCCGAAAGCTGGTGAAGGAGCGGGGCTACAAGGACGTATACTACCGCCTGCTGGGCTATGGAGCCGAGCGACGCAAGCCGAGGAGCAACCGTGCCCTGGCGCGCCGTCGCTGCCGCAAGGTGGTCCGGCTCATCCGCAAGCGCGGGGTCAGCCGCAGGTGGATCTCTTGCGGGAAGCCCGTGTATCGCAGCGTGAAGCGCGAGCCCACCGAGGCCGACAGGAGCCCGGCCTGGCGGAAGGTGGAGATCCGCGTGGAGAAGCCCTGAGCCCATGAGCGCTCTCCTGGTATGGATACTGGCAACGGCCAGCGCCCTGCTGCTCGCCGCGGGAGGCTTTCTCGCGGCTGTGGCGCGCTTTCGGGCCAGGGTGATCTCTCACCGGCGCCAGGCGGCCAGGCTTGGGGCTCGCCTGGAGTCGAGACCTGCTGACCCCTTTGGTGAGCTGAGGCTCATTGCCGACCAGCTCCGCAAGATCCAGCAGCGGTTGGGACACGCCGAGGACGTGGCAGGGCTGGAGGTTCAGACTGTCTTGGGGGACGGGGTCGCTGTGCCCCAGGCGGGACAGAGCGTCCAGATTACAGGGGAGCTGGAGCGGGATCAGGAGTTGTTCAAGAAGGAGCTCAATGCCAAGTCTCAGCGCATCGACGAGTTGGTGGCAGAGAAGACGCTCCTGGCCGAGAAGGTCGTCGCCCTGGAGAAAGAGCTCGACCGTCGGCTGGAGTCGTCCCGTGGGTCGCCCCCCAGGCCTGGTCCCAAAGACAGTGGAATGGACCTGGTGGACGTCCTCCAGCAGGAGGCCGACGAGCTGCGCGCACAGGTGGCCGAGCGAGACCGGCGGATCGAGTCGCTGGAGCGGGCCGACCCATCCGGTTTGACCAAGGAGGTGGGCCGCATACGCGCGGAGCTGCTGGAGAGAAACAACGAGCTGGAGGCGGTGAGGGCCCGGCTGGCGGAGTCGCGGATCCAGCCGGGGCTGAATGCCCGGCTGGCAGAGCTGGAGCAGGAGAGAGACGCGTTGGCTGACCGGGCGCGTGACTCTGATCAGATGCTGCGCAGGGCAAAGGAGCGAATCGACGAGCTGGAGCGCCTCCAGGTTGGCGGTGGGGCCATGGCTCGACCGACCGCGGCCAGCTCATCTCGTCTTGGGGCTGGACCGGCGGCTCCGCCTCCTGTGCCCATGCCCCATCCGTCGAGGCCTCCGGTGGGGCGCCCAGGTCAGCGCCCCACGCCTCCTCCGCTCCCTGGCGTGTCGCGGTCAGCGGCTCCAGCGGCGCCGCCCCCGCGCTCGGCGCGGTCGCCTGGCCCCCCTCCGAGGCGCTCGCCAGGCTTCCCGGACGAGCCCACAATCAAGACCGGTCCCCCGAAGATCACCCCCCCGCCGAGGCTCACGCCTCCCCCGAGGACCGCGTCTCCCCCGAGGACCGCGTCTCCCCCGAGGACCGCGTCTCCCCCGAGGCTCACGCCTCCCCCGAGGCTCACGCCTCCCCCGAGGACCGCGGCTCCACCGGGGATGCGGAAGCCCGCCGGGACGAAGCTCCCTCCGCCCCGGACAAAGAAGGACCTGCTGGACTGAAGGGGCCGCTCAGGCCGCTCAGGCCGCTCAGGCCGCTCAGGCCGCCTGGCGACGTAACCTGGAGTAGCGGATCACCCTATCCCGCCCTGTCTCCTTGGCCTTGTACAGAGCCTGGTCTGCGCAGTCTACCAGCTCTGCCACCCGCTCGATGCTCATCTGCTCTGTGGAGGCGATGCCAAGGCTGATGGTGACGCGTATGACGCTCTCCTTGTCTCGGATCTCCAGGTCCTTGATCCTGCGGCGCAGTCGCTCCGCCACCTCGAGGCCGTCTTGCTCTGCTGCTCCAGGTAGGATGGCGAGGAACTCTTCGCCTCCAAAGCGGACCAGCACGTCTCCCTTGCGGAAGGTCCTCTTGACCGCCCTGGCGACCCGATTGAGGACCTTGTCACCAGCAATATGACCGTGGGTGTCGTTGACCTTCTTGAAGTGATCAATGTCGAACATGATCACCGACAGGCTCGTGTTCTCCCGCTCTGCTCGTTCGAACTCTTCCCGCAGGCGCGCCTCTCCGAAGCGCCGGTTGTAAAGCTCCGTGAGCGGGTCCAGGGCGGCGATACGCTGGAGGTTGTCGTGGGTGCGTGCATTGTTGAGCGCCATGCCGAGGCCCTGGCGCAGCAGCTCGGTTCTGCGTCTGACCTCTGGTGAGAAGCACTGAGTGGAGGCCAGGACCACGGCGCCGAAGGCCACCTCGTTGTGGTCCACTGGCAGCACCAGCACCTCCCTGGGACGCAGGGTGGTGGCGATGGCGTCCACCCACAAGCCTTTTGGAAGAGACACAAGGGTCGTGGTTCCGAGGCGTACGGATTCTCGCAGGTGGTCGTTGGATGGCAGGTGCTCTGCCCCAGGGAAGGCGTGGCTGGTCACGGTGACGAGCTCCCCCGACTGCTCTAGCACCACCGCCCCTGAGCAGGCACCGGTGTGGCTCAGCAGGAGCCGGAGGGCGTCGCTGCAGAGGGTCTCGAACTCCAGGTGTCGGGCCAGGGCCGAGTTGAACGAGCGAAAGGCTCGTTCCGCGTCGAAGGCCGTGGACAGGGCCTTTACCAGGTCGTTGAAGGCGCGGGCACAGTCGCCTATGGTGTCGGTGGAGTCCACGGGCAAGCTGCACACCTCGGATTTGCACTGGGGGAGAGCGCCCTTTCTGGATGCCTCCCCAATACGTTGCATTACCCCCGACATTCCATCGGCCACCAGCCTGATTCGAGGCTGGATCACAGAGCAGGCAAGCCAGTAGCTCATGCCCCCCACGAGGAGGCCGGCGGTGATACATGACAGGAAGAAACGCATGGAGATCGCCCGCTCCGCAGACACCCCCAGCAGGAGCGCAAAGGGGGGAAAGGAGAGCCCCACGAGCACGCCCATCAGTAGCATCCAGATGGCGAGGTCCGAAAAGACGCGACGGGTAATTCTGGGCAGCATGGGCAGTCTCCAGCCGGCGGCGTGTCGCCGAGGCACCTCAAAGGGTGGTGGTGCGCCCACGGCCCGCCTTGGTTGTTGTCGGCTTCAATTGCAACAGCGGTGCCAGACCAGTTGAAGCAGCTTCACGGAGTTTTTGTGCTCTGGAGCAGGTGACCTGATCGCCCACAAATGGCCAATCCTGCCCGGAGTGCACATTTGCGGCCACTTCACCCTGCCATGTGTGGTCCCGTACGCACGGTGGTGCAGACGATCGGGCTGGGAGATCACCCCCGGCCGCCCCCCGCCCCGCTGGAGAATGACTTTGCGGCGAGCGC
>JAJRWW010000733.1 GCA_024276595.1 Myxococcota bacterium | reverse complement strand
GCGAGGTTGCCGACGATGCGGGGGCTGGGGTGCTGATGGCCCATGGCACTCCGCCTGTGACCACTGACAACGTCGTCTGGACCTCCGCCTCTGTGGAAGAGACGAAAAAAGTCCGCGGTTCTAGGTGCTTCAGTGGACATTCCTGGCAATCCGCTCCCCCCGGGGCGGTAGAGGGGGAACGGACCTGGTCACATGGCTCGAAGCCTGGACACAGGGCGTTGGATTCTGGTGCTGGTTGATGTATTGTTGTTTACCGGACGGCTTCTCCTAGACCCGGGTGGTGGAAATGCGATGTATCGTGCCAGCGAAGACTCTGCCAGGTTTGTTTCCGGTGGTGTGTGTTCTCCTGTGGGGCTCGTGTGATCCGCCCAGACCTCCGGTGGGCCAGAGGCTGCGGCTCCGTGGTGCCAAGGGGGCCTTCTGCTCCTATGACCGGGAGTGCGCCAGCGGGACCTGCCTGGGAAAGAGATGTACCGAGAAGATCGAGAAGGTGGGGCTCGGGGGGGAGTGCACGAGCGACGACTACTGCAAGAAGGGCTTCCACTGCGACACTGCAGCCAAGAAATGCGCGCCCAACCTGGCCTGCGAGAAGTTCTCCAGCAAGCTCCGGGCATGCGCCCTGGATGTCTACATCGCCTTCCGTCCCAAGGAGGGGCGCAAGCTGCGGCGCATGAAGCCTAGACAGAGGCGGCGTTTTCTCAACAGGGTTCATCGGATCCTCTACAAGGGCCTGTGTGGCCTCACTCGGAGTGGGGCTTCGTTCAAGCGCAGCATGGCGCTGCAGCGTGCGCTGAAGCAAAAGAGCTGCGCCAAGTTCGCTGCGTACTACTACAAGGGCGCTCGCAAGAGCGGCTGACGCGCTGGCCCCGGGCGGCGCGCCAGGGGTGGAGCGCCAGGATTTCGGCGGGGCGGCCGAGCGGCGGAGCGGCCGAGCGGCCGAGCGGCCGAGCCCAGCTATGCGGTCAGGTTGCGCTTCCTCCCCCCTTGGGGGACAATACTCCGGACAACCCACGTGAGACCATGCGGTACACCTGTGCAAACTGTGATCACACTTTTGAAACCGACGACAAGAAGCCTCGCTGTCCCCGGTGCCTACGCCGCCACGGGCTAATAGACGATCCCGATCCCGATGCCCATGGTCGCGGGGACGCTCCTCGGGCTGACGGGGGTGGTCTCGCCTCCCCCCGCGCGCGCTCCCTGCGGGCGGGGCTCCCCATGGCCGCTGGAACGAAGAGGCTCATGGTGGGATTGGTGGTGCTGCTCCTCGTGGGGGGCGCGGTGACCCTCTATCTGCTGCTGCGGCGCTCCCCGGTGGATGAAGGCCCCAGAGACGTGGGCCTTGGACCTGTGCCCTCGAAGGTCCTCAGGGCCGTGGCCAGGCGGAGAGGGGCGCCAGTTGGCAAGATCTACTGCGAGGCCGACGAGGCCATCCGGGCTGTGGGCAGGCGCTACGCCCGCCACCGCGACGGCGGAAAGGTAGCGCACATGCTGTTGAAGGAGGTGCGCGGCTCGCTGGGCCCCAAGGGGATGCAGGTGCGCAGACCTGGGCGCACGAAGCACGGTCAGGTGCTCACCGCCAGTGAGCTTTTTTCTCGCATCCGCAGCAAGGCTCGCCCGACCGTGTACAGCTATGAGCTGGCCTGTCTCTACCTGGCCCTGGCAAGGGCATCGGGGCTGCACGCCGTGATGGCGGAGATTCACAGCCACTCCGACAAGAAGGGGCCAGCGGACCCCCTGGGTCACGTGGGGCACTTTGGGGTGGCCATCTACACCACCGGGAGCTTCTCAGGCCGTCCGGCGGTGCTCGTGGACCCGGCTCGGGGCACCACAAACACTGCCAAGGAGTACGATGTGATCACCGACCTGCGCACCCAGGCCCACGGCATGGCCCTGGAGGCGCTTCACCTGTCGGAGCGCCAGGGCGAGGCGGCGTCGGCCATCGAGCGGATGGATGCGGCCCTGAGGCTGGCTCCCCGCTCGGCCACACTCCTGGCGGCGAAGGGCATGTTGCTGCTAAAAAGCGGTGGGGTTGCCCCTGCCCTGGACTCCTTCCTTGCGGCCAGGTCCATCCGGGAGGATGCGCCCAGGTTTCTCCTGGTGGCCATGTGCTACACGCAAAAAGATGCGGCCAAGGGCGACCTGAGCCGCGCGTCCTCGAACATGGATCAGGCCATCAACAAAGATCCTGGTTACGCCCTGGCCTACGTCATGAAGGCTGATCTGCTCCTGCGCCAGGGCAAGGTCGCCCTTGCCACATCGCAGCTCGACAAGGCCCAGGAGATAGAGCCGAAGCTGGTGGAGGCGCTGCAAGCGCGCGCCCTCATCCTGCTGGCATCTGGGAAGCCCGACCCCGCCGTGGCTCTGCTTCGCAAGGCGGTGAAGCAGGATCCAGTGGACGATCAAGCACGGTTTCAGCTCTGGAGGGTGCTGCTTCAGCTCGAGCGCGAGGACGAGGCCAAGGAGGCTGCCAAGGGGTGGTTGGCCGCTCTCCCGAAGGGGAGCAGGGCCCAGGCCACGCAGCTAATGAAGCGCTTCGAGACCATGTTCGAAAAATACAAGAAGAAGGCGCAGCCCCTGCCTCCTGGTGGAGGAGAGGACCCTCTCAAGCTCAAGATGCCAGGCTCCCCGGGCCCTGGAGCCCCTGGCCTGCCCGGGCCCTTCCCGAGCCAGGACAAGAAGCTGCATCTTTAGCGAGGCTGCGCCTCAGAGCGACGAGGCGGTGTCGACCAGGGGTGGGCGCCGATATTGGTGTTTTTGCCCGTATCTGGGGCCTCGCTAGACTGACTGTAGAGGTGAGCTCTGCGGTTCCCCTCCCCCGCAGGCCACTACCCGTGGCCCGCGGGGCCCCCTCCCCTCAGCCCGGCGACACTCGTCGCCGGCCGTCGCAGG
>JAJRWW010000732.1 GCA_024276595.1 Myxococcota bacterium | reverse complement strand
CGGACGGCAGCGGTGGCCAGCCGGCGGTGGTTCGGGTGCTGGGCCCCGACGGCGGCATGCCCCTGGTGGACTCCATGCTGCCGCTGGGCTCGAGCGACGTGCAGGTCCAGCTCGACTACATCCTGGAGCCGGAGGCCACGAGCCTGAAGATGGTGGCCACCTACACCGCGGTGGGCCAGGGCTCGTCGCTGCTCAAGCCCGGAGACGGGCTGGTGGTGGGGGACCTGGTGACCGTGTGCGGGGCTCCTGAGCCGGGCTGTGACAGCGACATCTCTGGTAAGATGGACCTCGTGGGGGCCTACAGCCCGGGCCGGGTCTCCTACGGCTACTTCCTGGCAAGGGACACCTCCCGCATAGAGCTGGCCGTGAGCGAGCTGTTTCTCATGATGGGTGACGGCGGAACCATGCAGCCGGGCGAGACGGTCACCTACACCAGGTACTTCGCGGTGGGAGACGGCGACATGACCTCCATCCATGCCGAGCACCTGCGGCGGAACGGGGAGGCGGAGCAGCGCATCCTCTCCGGCAGGGTGGAGCTCACCACGGGCGGACCGGCCGCGGGCGCGGAGGTGGACGTGGCCGACGCCGAGGGCGCGTGGGTCACCAGGGCGGTGGCGGACGAGGGCGGGGCGTTTCGGGTGGTCCTCGCCCCAGGGGGCTACACGGTGACCGCGCGGGCACCTGCTCGCCCGGCAACAGAGCCCCTGGCGGTGGACCTCACGAGCTCAGACGCGGGCGACATGGTGCTGACCCTGGATCCGCCCGCCATTGTGGCCCTGGATATCCGGGACGCCCAGGGGCAGCCCCTGCCGGCCAGGGTGAGCTTTATCCCGGGCGCGGATCCCGCCCCAGGCACTGGAGCCGTGCTGGAGCACCACTCGGTGAACGGCGGGGGAACGGCCATGGTGCCCCCTGGAGTCTACACGGTCGCCGTCACGAGGGGCTACGAGTACGAGCCGGACTGGGTGAGCATCACCGCGGTGGCGGGGGAGACGGTGACCCTCCAGGCCTCCCTGGCCCACGTTGTGGACACCAGCGGATACCTGGCCCTGGACTCGCACACGCACACCCGCTGGTCCATCGACAGCCAGCTCTCGGAGGAGGACCGGGTGGCCCAGGCGGCGGCCGAGCAGGTGGAGATAGTGGTCACCACCGAGCACGACTACGTCTTCGACATCGCCCCCACCATCTCCGCCCAGGAGGCCACAGGCCACGTGCACTCCGCCCCTGGAGTCGAGATATCTCCAGTGTATGGCCACATGAACGCCTACCCGGTCACCGCCGAGGGCGCGGTGGGCCAGGGCTACTGGCCGGTGGCCTGGTGGTCGGTGGACGAGCAGGGGGAGGTCACCGGGATGAACGAGCCCACCACCATCTTCACCGACGCCAGGACCGTGCTGGGGTCGCGGATCATTCAGCTCAATCACCCCAGGGACGGACAGGGGATCTTGGACCACGTGGGCTACGACCCCGCCGTGGGCTTTGGTGGACCCGACGGCGTGGAGCCGGAGGTCATGGACACCAGCTTCAACGCGGTGGAGATCTGCAACTCGGGCTGGGACGACTCCGACCTGGAGGCCCTCCAGGACTGGTACTCCTTCCTCAACCAGGGGCTGCCCGTCGTGGCGGTGGGGGTGTCGGACTCCCACGGCCTGGGCACCATGCTCGGCAAGTGCCGAACACTGGTGCAGGCGCCCGACGACGTGGTCTCCGAGGGGCTGGACCTGGAGCCCGTGTGGGACAACCTGCTGGCCCAGCGTGCGACCATGGTGGGGGGACCCTTTGTGCTGCTGTGGGCCACCGACGACGCCAGCGGGCTGGGGACCATGGGTGAGCTCACCACCCGTACGACATCGGGGCCAGTGCCTCTGAGGGTGCAGGTTCAGGCGCCTTCCTTTGTGGACACCGCCCGGATAATCATCATCGCCAACGGCCAGGTGGCCCTCCAGGTGGATCTCCCGGATCCTCCGAACCCTCCGCCGGTGGTGAGGTTTGACGAAACGCTCCTCGTGGACCACGCGGGCGGTGACGCCTGGTTCGTTGCCATCGTGGAGGGGGATCGGCCCATGTATCCGCTAAACAATGGGGCCCCGCGATCTGTCACCAACCCCGTGTACGTGGACCGCGACGGAGACGGCGCCTTCACGCCCCCTGGGCTGTAGGGGCTCGCGCAGAAATAACTTCTACATTCGGCCGTCGACTCATCCCGGCTGGCTGCGCTGCTCGTCGGTTAAATACGTCAATGTATTCGCCCTCCTCGCGCCTTGCCAACCGGGCGCCTGGACGCCCTCGGAGTGACGAGCTTATTTCTGCGCGAGCCCCAAGCAGGGCTGCGTCTTTTTCCAGCCTCCCTTTGCCCTTGACACAACCGGCGACCAGGGGCCACAAAAGCACCCGATGCGCGTCACAGTTGTGGACAACTACGACTCCTTCACCTTCAACCTGGTTCAGGCGCTGGCAGCGCTGGGGGCCCAGGTCACTGTCTATCGACACGACCAGCGGACGGCGGCATCCATCCTCGCGGAGGCCCCTGATCGCCTGCTGATTTCGCCGGGGCCGGGTGGACCGGCCGAGGCGGGGGTCTCCATGGAGCTCATGGAGCAGGCCGCCGGGCGGGTGCCGTTGCTGGGGGTGTGTCTTGGCCACCAGTGCCTGGCGGAGATATTTGGCGCCAGGGTCGTAAGGGTGCGGCCTGTGCACGGCAAGACGTCTGCAGTGCTGCACAGGGAGTCGGGCCTGTTCGTCGGGTTGCCCCAGGGCTTCGAAGCCGCCCGGTACCACTCCCTGGCGGTGGATCCCTCCACCGTGCCGGCGGAGCTGGAGATCGTGGCCAGGACCTCGGACGGTGTGATCATGGGCCTGGAGCACCGGGAGATCCCCCTGGCAGGGGTGCAGTTTCACCCCGAGTCCTTCATGACCCCCTGCGGACCTCGGCTCCTGGAGAGCTTCCTCGCGCCGGCCTTTGCCAGGACCAGGGACATGGCCCCGGTCGGGCTGGAGGAGCTGCACCTCTGTCACGCGGAGCCCGCGGCGTGACCAGCGCCCCCCTTGGCGGAGTGGGGGCGGCCACCTCTGCCGGCGCCAGGACGGGGGCGCGCCCCCTGGATCTTCCGAACAGCCCGGAGGTTGTTATGGGCGCGCTGCTGGGCCAAACACACCCCTTCTGGCTGGACTCGGGGGATCCCAGCCACCCTGACGGACGATTTTCCATTCTGGGCTGCGACCCCTGGGGGGTCTTTCGGGCGCGGCAGGGCGAGGCCTGGATGCAGACAGCGGAAGGGCGGGTGGACTTCTCCCACCCGGTCGATGGCCTGGACGCGGTCATGGGCGCGCTCGCGGCCCCCCCACCCCCGGAGCCATTGCCCATGGCTGGTGGCGGCGTGGGGTTCCTCTCCTACGACCTGGGTCGGGCAATCGAGCGGCTCCCGGACCACACGGAGGACGACCTGGGGACTGACGACATCTTCTTCGCCTTCTACGACTGGGTGCTCGTATTCGACCATTGGCGGAGCCGCTGGCACCTGGCGGCCACCGCCAGGCGCCCCGAGCGCGAGCCCGTGGGTCGGCTCCTGGAGAGGGCCGAGGCGCACATCCGTGGGTTGCTGGAGGCGGCGCCGCCCCTGGAGCCCATGGCCAGGCCCTCTCCCCGCGCGGGCAGCTCGGGGTTTTCCCGGGGGGAGTACATGGATGCCCTGGAGAGGGCCATCGAGCACATTAGGGCCGGGGACATCTACCAGGTGAACCTCTCCCAGCGCTTCTCGGTGGAGGTGTCTGAGCCCCCCTTCGAGCTGTACCGCGCCCTGCGGCGCCGGACCCGGGCTGTGTTTTCAGCGTACGTGCGCGGGGCCGGGGCGAGGATGCACGTGCTGAGCCTTTCGCCGGAGCGGCTCCTGCGGGTGGTCGGCAGGGAGGTGGAGACCTGCCCCATCAAGGGGACGCGCCCGCGGGGCGCGACTCCCCAGGAGGACGCGGCGCTCGCGGCGGAGCTGGTCGCCTCAGCCAAGGACGCCGCCGAGCTGGCCATGATTGTGGACCTGGAGAGAAACGACCTGGGCAGGGTTTGTGAGCCGGGCACGGTCTGCGTGGACGCACACGCGGAGCTTTACACCCTGGCGACCGTGCACCACACGGTGACCCGGGTGCTGGGCCGGCTGCGCCCGGACGTGGGCCTGGCGGCACTGCTCCGAGCCACCTTCCCCGGGGGCTCCATCACCGGCGCGCCCAAGATCCGCGCCATGTAGATCATCGAGGACCTGGAGCCCACCAGACGCGGGGTCTACACCGGGTCGGTGGGCTACCTGGGCTACGACGGGCGGCTGGACCTCAACGTTGCCATCCGCACAGTGACCGTGGCCGGGGGGCGGGCGCATGTGCAGGCTGGCGGCGGCATCGTGGCCGACTCGGACCCGGCGGCCGAGTACGAGGAGACCCTGACCAAGGCGAGGGGGCTCCTGGGGGCTCTGGGCGTGGAGGTATGAGCTGAAGGGGCCTGCTCGAGCTCAGCCCTGGGCCAGGCGCTTTTTGTAGGGCACGTGCTTCATGGCGAAGTAGGCCCTGGTGTCTCGCAGGATCTCTGGCAGCAGCAGCAGCAGCGCAAGGAGATTGGGCACGGCCATGAGGGTTATCGCCATGTCGGCTATTGCCCACACCACGGTGAGCTTCCACTTGGCGCCCAAAAACAGGAAGACGCAAAACAGGATGCGGTAGGCGGTGGTGGCGATGGGGGACCTGATGAAGTACTCCACGCAGCGGTCTCCATAGTACGACCAGGATATCGCCGTGGAGATGGCAAAGAGGCAGGCGGCAGCGGTCACCAGGTGCTGGCCGGCTGCGGAGTCAAAGCCCATGGAGCTCAGGCCTGCGGAGAAGGCCGCCGTGGTGAGGGGAGCCCCCTCGAGGGAACGGAAGTCCCCGAAGATGACCACCACCAGCGCGGTCATGGTGCAGATGAGCAGGGTGTCGATAAAGGGCTCGGTCAGGGCCACGAGCCCCTCTCTCACGGGGAGGTCCGTCTTTGCGGCTGCGTGGGCAATGGGGGCGCTCCCCTGGCCCGCCTCGTTGGAGAAGAGCCCCCGTCGGATGCCCCAGATCATGGTTGCAAAGAAGCCTCCGCCAACGGCCCGGCCAGTGAAGGCGTCCCGAATAATGAGCTCGAAGGCGGCCGGCACCTTCTCGTGGTTGGCGCCCAGAATGAGCAGCCCCGCCCCCACGTAGAAGGCCGCCATGAAGGGCACCAGGACCGAGGCCACCCTGCCGATGCGCTTGATGCCCCCCACGATGACCGCGAAGGTCAGGCCGGCGATTACCAGGCCCGAGAGCCAGGTGGGGACCCGGTAGGTGACGAGCAGGGCGTGGGCCATGGAGTTGGACTGGGCCATGTTGCCGGTGGCAAAGGAGCACAAGATGGCCGCTCCGGCGAAGGTGGAGGCCAGGACCGTCGCCGCCAGGCCCAGGCG
>JAJRWW010000077.1 GCA_024276595.1 Myxococcota bacterium | reverse complement strand
CTTGTCTGGGAAGGTCAGCCGCGTTCCAGCCCGGGCTCCGCGAAGGATGTCGACAGTGAGCAGCACAGTGTCACCCATCTCCGGTCTTGTGGCGACCGGCTCCTTGGTTCGTGTCGATCAGGATGCCACAGAGGGCTGCGTCAGTCGACCGCCCCAGGGGCGCCCTTGCCCAGCCTGGCCAGCAGCGCGAGGCAGCCGAGCGAGACCAGGACCGCAACGGGGATCATCCAGATTGGCAGGCCGAGATCCGTGGATCGGGACGCGGCGCGGGCCTGCTCCGGCGTCATCTCGGTGCCCAGCAGCATGAGGAACTGGGCTCCATTGTATGCGGCGTGCAAGAGCATGGCCGGGATGAGCGAGTCGGTCTTGCTGGTGACCCAGCACAGGCACATCGAGACCATGAAAAGGGCTCCGAAGCCTGTGACGTTCAGGTGAACCCCTGCGAAGATGAGCGACACCACCAGCGCCCCCACGCCCAGCCCGTGGCGCCGCTCGATGGCCCGAAAGCCAAGGCCCCTGAAGAGAAGCTCCTCTCCCACGGGAGCACACACCACCAGGGTCAGGCCCAGCAAGGTGAGAGCCAGTGCGCCCGGCTCTCGAGACATCACCTGGAGGATCACGTTGTCTCCCCGGGGGAGCATCCTGGCGACCAGGTTCTCCAGCAGGAGTGCCAGGGGCACCAGGGCCAGGCCCAGGATCACGGCCAGCAGTGACGCCCGCACCCCGGGCCACCTGAGCCGGAAGGTGTCTCGGGTGAGGACTCTATTGATCCTCGCCGCGGCCAGGGCCACCGCAGGCCAGGCCAAAGATGCCACGAAGAGGATGCCCATGAAGGCGGCCACCGGGAGCTGGTTGAGCACGTTCTGGGTGCCACCGGAGGTGATGTCTGGCCGCTTCATGGCCAGCAGCAAGACCACCGCCACGGCGCCCACGACGATCTGGCCGAAAAAGCCCATGAGCACCAGCAGCAAGAACCACCCCACCCCGGGGAAGGGGAGCTGGGGGGGAGGAGCGTAGCCCATCTGCGGCCAGTTTGCGGGCGGAGGGATGCTTCCGTAAGGGTACCCGGGTGCTCCCGGGTAGCCGGGACCCGGGGCCGTGGGGTCTGGCGGACCAGGCGCCTGTGGGCCAGGCGGCGGCCAGGGAGCGCCCGCAGGGGGCGGCGGCGCCTGGGGGTCGTAGGGGGGAGGACCGTAGGGGTTGTAGGGGGCAGCGGCGCCCACCGGCCGGGGTGGAAACTGCGCTGGCTGGTAGTCCACGGGTGCGTGGTGGCCCACGAGAGGGTGGCTGGCCAGCGGCTGCTCGCTCCTGGTCGCAGCGCCCTGCTCCCCATCCGCTCCCGTAGGGGAGGGAGGGGAGGGGGCAGGGGGCTGCTTGGGGGGCCCTGGGGGCCGGTCGCCGGGATCTGCGGACATGACGGAGCCCAATGAAACACACTCGCGCCCCGGTCGCAAGGGTGGGCCCAGCCTCGCTTCCTGTACACCCGGGAGAGCACCACGCCCCCCGGCGCGCTCCTCGAAGACCTCCTGGAACCAGGCGGCATTGATCTTCTGACAACGATCTGGACCGAGCCCATCGAAGAACGCACCGAACGTGTCGACGTTCTTGCCTTCCATGGCCCAGACGATGCGGTGGGTGTCATGGTCGGTAACCAGGGTCGGAAGGAGTAACGGAGGGATCGGGGGTGTTGTGTCGCGGCTCTGGTATCCCTCCTCGTTTCATGAGCTCTGTCCCATTTGTTTGAGCTGAGGCTGACTAGCGCTTCCTGTAAACCCGGGAGAGCACCACGCCCCCGGCGCGCTCTTCGAAGACCACCTGGAACCCGGCGGGGTGTCGCCAGCGGTGGGTGCGCGGATCCCAGAGCCTCCGCAGGCCGTCCCCGGCGTAGAGCAGGAAATCGGGGTCGCCGCCCGCTCCCGGATAGGTTGTCTTAACGTCGGGGTCCAGGACCACCGTGTGTCGGGCGGGCACGTCCATGGCCACCACCGCAGGGGGGTGGGCGTGGCGGCGGAGGTAGCGCACCGAGCCGGCGAGCCCCTCCCCCCACCAGCTCCATTCGAATCGCCGCAGCTTGAGGGCGGCCTCCCCTCCTCCGCTCGGGTGGTTGTAGTAGTCGAGGTAGTAGGGGTGTATGGTCACGTCCGCCCAGGCCACGGGCACTGCCAGGGCCACGGCGCAGAGGCCCGCAAGCAGCCAGCGCCGGGGGGCGTTCCGGGAGAGGCGCGAGGCGGCCAGGTCTCCGAGCCACAGGGCGCCCGCCGCCGCCGCGAGGCACAAGGGGACCACCGCGGGGAGCACATATCGGATGCCGTCGCGGTGGAATGGCAGCAGGGGCGCCGCGGCCAGGGGGGCCAGGATCCACAGCCCGACGAGCGCGGCGGCCCTGTCCCGTCGCCAGCCCAGGCGCGCCAGGAAGAGGGCCGCTCCAGCCAGCACGGCGGTTGGGGTCGTCGCGAGCAGATAGACGGGGAAGTAGGCCCATGACTTGCGGACCTGCCTCCCGAGGAAGTACTCGGCGTGCTCGGTGTCCGGGTGCCAGTAGGTGAGCAGCTCGCCCAGGTGCCTGGCCGGGTTGGTCCACAGCCGAGGCCACGACAGCAAGAACACAGCCCCGGCCACCAGCGGCATGAGCAGCAGAGCTGGTGGTATGGGCCTCTTTTGGCGGACCAGCGGGACGGCCACCAGGAGGGCCACCGCCGCCACGAAGAGCCATGCGGTGAGGTTCACCAGCCGGCAGCCCACCAGGAGCCCGCCGGCCACGGCTGCGCCCATGTAAGGGATCCAGGATGCGCTGCTAGAGAGGAGCCCCCGGATCACCAGGTAGCAGGTGAGGGAGTAAAGCAGCACCGAGATGGACTCGTGGCCGGCCACCTTGGAGTGGGCCAGCAGCGTGGGGAGCAGAGCCACCAGCAGCGCGGCCAGCGCTCCCACCCGGCGGTCGCGAAAGATGTCCCTGCCCCCGAGGTAGACCACCGGCGCCACCAGGGCCCCGGCCAGGGCCGAGAGGGCCCTGGCCGGGCCCAGGCGCTCGCCCATGAGCGCGCCCAGACCCACCAGGTAGCGAGTCACCGGGGGGTGCTCCAGGTTCCACTGCCAGGACAGGGAGCGCGTGTCCCCGGCCAGCAGGCTCAGCCAGTGGTTGCGTCCGGCGGCAAAGTAGACGTCCTCGTCCCAGGTCTGGCCCGCTCCGGAGAGATCCAGCAGGCGCAGGGCCAGGGCTGCTACGGCCAGGCCCAGCATCCAGGCGGCGTCCACGCGGGCGAGGGGATCCCGTGCCAGCCTTCGGGCCCAGGTGACAATAGGAGATCGGGCCCAAAAGGCCAGCAGCAGCGCGGCCAGCAGCAGCAGGGCCATGGCCACCCACCGGTCCCGGGGTGCAGGGCCCACCCGCCCAGGAGAGCTGGGGCGAGCCCCTGCTGGGGCGAGCATTCCGGGCTCCACGTACTCGGGCACTCCCCGTCGGCCCGGAGGCATCCAGTAGAGCCTGAGGGACCCGCTCTTCGGGGGGAGCTGAGCCTCCAGTCGCAGCCGATGCCACCCGCGGTCCAGGAGGCGCTGCTCCTTGTGAATCCTGCGTGGATGCACCCGCTGCCCGTGCTCGGTGAGCACGGGGCGGCTGTGGGCCAGGATGGGCCTGGCGCCTCCAACGTCCAGCCGCGCCTTGCCCCGCACACCCAGCGCCAGCACGAAGTGGCCGCGGTGGGGGATGTAGATCCACCCCTCGTACCGGACGGACCTGGCCGCTGCGGGCCAGCGGGGCCCCTCCCGGGCGTCCAGGTCCACCGTGGGCCGAAGCTCCCGGGCCAGGGATCCGGGCTCGGAGCCCGGTCGCTCGCCACGCCACAGGGTCATGGTGAGGCCGCCGTCCCTTCGTCTGGCGCTGTTTCTGTAGTGGAGCAGGGCGGCGGCAGCGGAGATGACGAGCAGCAGCGCGGCGAGGTTGATCCAGAGCGCGTGTCTGCTCGCCCTGTGCTTGCCCTCGACCATGGACCGTTTTGTACGCCGGGAGAGCAGGAAAGCGCAAGCCCCGCGAGATCGAGAGCATCTGCCGGCCCCTGGCAACCAGAGATCTCGGCGTTGACGTTGACCCACGTCCGCAAGGTCCGCTAAAACAGCCACATGGATACAAAGCATCGCGTTCTCATCGCAGACGACGAGCAGAACATCCGGCGGGTGCTGGAGGCCATCATCAAGCGGGCCGGCTTCTTGCCCACCGCCGTGGGAGACGGCGAGGCCGCGTTGGAGGAGCTGGGTCGCCATGGGGAGCCATTCGCCGCCCTGGTGACCGATCTCAAGATGCCCCACATGGACGGCATGGAGCTCCTGCGTCGTGTCCGCCTGGAGCACGAGGAGCTGCCAGTTGTGATGATCACCGCCCACGGGTCCGTGAACTCGGCGGTGGAGGCGGTGAAGCTGGGCGCCTTCGACTACATCGAAAAGCCCTTTGAGGATCGGGCCATAAGGGATGTTGTGCGCAAGGCCGTCGCCCATTGGGAGAAGGCGCGGGAGCGGGCCAAGCCGGCCTTTGACGGTGACAAGGGGCGCTTCGGGCTCATCGGCACGGGCGCCTCCATGCGGGAGATCTTCTCCATAATAGAGCGGGTGGCGGACACCCCCTCGACGGTCCTGATTACGGGGGAGTCCGGGACGGGCAAGGAGCTGGTTGCCAAGGCGCTGCACCAGGAGTCGAGCCGCGCTGCGAAGCCGTTCATCAAGATCAACTGTGCAGCCATTCCTGAGACACTCATGGAGAGCGAGCTGTTCGGCCACGAGAAGGGCGCCTTCACCGGCGCGGTCTCTTCCAAGCCCGGTCGCTTCGAGCTGGCTCACCATGGGACACTGCTCCTCGACGAGATTGGCGAGATCCCTGGCCCAATGCAGGTGAAGCTGCTGCGAGTGCTCCAGGAGAGTGAGTTCGAGCGGGTCGGCGGCATTCGCACCATCGAGGTGAACGTGCGGCTCATCGCCGCCACAAACGCGGACCTGGCCGGAGAGACCGAGCGCGGCAGCTTCCGGGAGGACCTGTACTACAGGCTGGCGGTGGTGCCCATTCGTATTCCGCCGCTCCGGGAGCGCCAGGAGGACATCCCGCTGCTGGTGGAGCATTTCCTGGAGCGCTTCAACGAGAAGCTGGGCAAGAGCATCTCCTCGGTGTCTCCGGATGCGCTGAGCAGGCTCATCAGCCATGGCTGGCCAGGCAACATCCGGGAGCTGGAGAACCTCATGGAGCGCACGGTGCTGTTTTGCGACAACAACGTGATTCGCTTGCAGGATCTCCCCGACTCCCTCGCCAGGCGGCCCGTTGGGGAGGGGGCAACTGGCGGATCCTCCTCCCCGGTTGCCCTTGGAGAGATCCCTTCCTCCAGGGACCGTCGAGGTCGTCCGGGAGCCGAGCTGGGTCCAGGAGCCTCCGGGTCGGCGCCCTCGTCACTCAAGGAGGCCGTCAAGGCCCAGACCGTGCGGGTGGAGCGGGAGATGATCGCCGGAGCTCTCGAGGAGACCGGAGGCAACGTCACCAGGGCCGCCAAGCTCCTGCAGATCAGTCGCAAGAGCCTCCAGATCAAGATGAAGGAGCTGGGCTTGCGCAGAAACGAGGAGCCCGCCGGGAAGGACCCCACGTCGGATGACTCGCCGTGACCCGTCGTGGCCATGGGCGCCGCTCCCAAAGCTGCTCGGTCGTCCATGGAGCACTTTGGGGCGATGGTCGTTGTGCGACTTGACACCTTTTTCGCCCTGTTGGTACCCTCCCACTATCCGCGTGCGTCCGGTCTGGTGTCGTCCCGGGGCGAAGATCGGCTCGGCTGGCAGCGGCAAGAGAGATAGGTGCCCATGAGATTCGCTCGTTTCCTATTGCTTGGAACCCTGGTGTCCGCGACGCTGGTGCTCGCTCCATTGCAGGCTCGTGCCGCCGACATCAACGAGGTCGCCACCGGGTTCTCCAAGGACAACAAGTACGACTTTCGGCTAAATGTCCGCTACGACGCCATCTTCAAGCGCACGGCCCTCAACCGTGAGTACATTGGCAACGCAGCGGGCATCGATGTGGTGAAGGACCTGGTGTTCAAGCAGATCACCCACCGGCTCAATCTGCGGGCAGAGCTGGCCCTCTACAAGGACTTTGCCCTGTACATCAACCTGCCCATCATCCTGTACCAAAAGGCCCGCTATGGCTTTGCCTCCGGGAGCCGCTACCACGGCTACTCGGGGGAGCAGGACTGCCGCACGGCGCACCCGACCAACCCGTGGGTCTGCAACCCCGACGGGGTGAACGCCAACAACTCCCGCTTCGTCCAGGACGGCCTGGCGTCGGGGCTGTCGGGGTTCGGCTACGTGGACTCCTCTGGCAACAACATCCCCTCCAACGGCGCGGTGGGTGATATTGCCGGCGTGGGAGTGCCACCCGACTACATGGTGTCGGGCGGAGTGGCCGGCCCTCGGTCTCTGTTCGAGGGTCCTGGCCGCAGCGGCCTGGACCAGCTCCACCTGGGCATCCACGGCCTCCTTTTCAGCCAAAAACGCCACCCCTCCTTCCCCGACTGGCGCTTTGGGGTGGAGTTCCGAATCGCGGTGGGCAAGGTGATGGACTTCACCCGCACCCCCGCCGGGGACACGAGCTGCGGACCGGCCTCGGAGAACAACTGGAACTGCCGCCCCTCCCTCAACAAGGCCGTGGGCCGGGGGGTGCACGAGGTGCGCTTCTTCACAACCGCGTCCAAGTTCTCGAACCTGTGGAAGGGCGGGGGTATCGACAGCTTCATTCACATCTACTTCCAGATGCCCTTCGCCTACAAGGGGGGCTCCTTCTACTCCACCAAGTACGATTTTTCCGCCAACTTCGGAGAGGAGAGCAAGTCTCCTGTCATGAAGGCGCCCATGAAGGCGGGGATCTTCCTCGGCGGAGAGTTCATCGTCTTCACGGACAAGGTGAAGGGTCACAAGATCTCCATCGAGCTCACCGGCATGATAGAGGGGACCTTCGAAGGGAGGGACTACTCGGAGGCCTACGAGCTGCTCGCGGGTGCGCCCGCCCTGAACTTGTACTGCGACGGAGCCGGGGGCGCGAGCTCCACGAACACCTCCTACGATCAGTTCTGCAGGAACGCCGCCCTTCGTGACAAGCTCATGTACTACCCGGGCATCACCACCGTGGAGAACTTCGTGCGCTTTGGCGTGCGGGTGGGCGTGCACGCTCAGATTACCAGGTACGCCAAGCTGTCGCTCGTCTACTCCCTCACCCACGAGCAGGAGCATTTCTTGACCACAGACGACGCTGGCGAGGACAACATCAACGTAAACGGCGTCATCGACGTGGACACGGCGGAGCTAAACCCCTGGCACCGCCCTGTCATCAACCAGGCAGGGCACCGCATTCGAGCCCAGGAGACCCTCATTCATGTTCTGAGCGTGGGCCTCAAGCTCATGTTCTGAGCGACCGTCGTTCGCCGACAAGGCCGGTGATCGGTCCCAAGACCGCGATCAGAGGTGGAGATGGCTGATATCGAGGTAGGCACACTCCCTGACCGGCTAGACGATGACGAGGTGGCTCTCGTCATGGACAAGCTCAAGGAGCACCTTGGGGAGGGGGAGCTGACGCTCCCTTCGGGTGACGTGGGAGCCGGCGGTTCCATCGCCGGAGGCATAGACGAGGTCGTCCTGGCGGAGTTCGTGGACCGGCTGGAGCTGTCCGACCTGGGCTGCGAGTACTACGTGCCGCTCGAGTTTGACGGCAAGATCGACTGCGGCGACTACAGCGTGGGCTCGGTCTACACCCTGGTGGAGGTCCTCGAGGAGATGATGGACGAGCTGGACATCGAGGACGTGGAGGACGACATTGACGACGTGCTCGACGGTGACGAGTACGCGAGCGATCTGGAGCTATTGCAGGCTCAGCTTCGCCACCTGTGGCGGAGCTTTTACGACGGTGCGGGGGAGGCCATCGACAGCGGGCTGTGCCTGTTCGTTGTGAGCTGAGCTCTTCGGGGATGTGTAGATGAGGCTTCTCGGCGGGCTGCTTCTGGCGCTGCTGTCTCAGACCACTGCCTTGGCAGCGCGGCCGGTGCTGCTGCAGTCCTTTGGGCCTGCTCCGGGCTCCTCCAGGCCGGACGCACGGACGGCGCGCCTGCAGGCGCGCCTGGCAATGCACCTGGGAAGCCGGGTGGTGCAGGGCCGGGCGGCCCTGAGGGCGCTCCGCCTCGCCCTGGACCGCCCTGCGGTCTCCCTCTCGGCCGAGCGCCTCTCCAAGCTGGTTTCGGCGGTCAAGTCGGGTGCCGAGCACGCCTACGCCGGAGAGTGGCAGGAGGCCCTCGCCGACCTGCGGTCCGCCCGCCTGGGGCTCATGGGGGATGTGCTCTCCCTGGCGCGAAAGCGCCTGCTCTTTCGCGCCCTGCAGAGGGCGCGAATGCTGCTGGTCATGTGCTACCTGCGGCAGGGCAAGAGGCGAAGTGCCTGGGCCATGATGGAGGAGAGTCTGCGCTCCCAGCCGGACATGAGCCCGTCAGGTGTGCTCTACGGCCCCGACATCCAGCGGCTGTACTACCGGGTGAAGGCACAGCTCGACCTGCAGCGTGCGCGGCTTCGGGTACGAACCAACCCTCCGGGAGCCCTGATCTTCCTGAACGGCAGATCCGTGGGCTTCTCACCGCTGGACGTCAGCGGGATCTACCCGGGCACCTACGACCTGCTGGTGGTCAAGGGCAGCCAGCACAGCCACATCAAGAGGCTTCAGCTCAAGAGCACGGGGGCGGAGGTGTTGCTGGACCTCGGGCTGGAGAGCTCCCTGGTGCTGGGAGAGCAGATATCCATCAGGGTGGCTCCTGGCTCCCGGGGGAGGGCTCAGGCGCTGCGGTACGCCGCGCGACTGGGTCGGCTGCTGGCCTCCGCAAGGGTGCTGCTGGTGGGGGTGCACGACTTCGGGAAGGGGAAGGTCCTGCTCGGGCGGCTGGTGGACTCTGCGCGCCGCACGGTGATCCGAGCTGCCTTTGTTCCACTGGGCGCCGAGGATCCCGGAGCCGATCTGCTGGGCAAGCTTGGGCGATACCTGCTCGAGGGGGGAGTGCCCGGCCAGGGAGTGAGGAAGGCAGCCCTGGAGCTGCTGCCCCGCCACACGTGGAGGTCCTCCGCAGGGAGGCAGAGGCGCATCTCCCCGCCCATTACGGGCTACGGGGTGGCCGGCTGGCTCCTGCTCTCGGCGGGCCTGGCGGGCGTGGCCACCGGGGGGACCCTCTGGGGTATCGACGGGCTCACCAGGATCGGAGCCTCCAGGAGGGCAGACCGCTACGACACGGACCTGATCGGGAAGGTCTCCCTGGGTGTCGGGCTCGGGGCCGTCGCCGTGGGGTCGGTGCTCCTGATAGTGGACAGGGTTCGAAGGGCCCGACAAAGGGTTGGGAGCTCCTTGCCGCGCCTGGTGCCCACCGTCACCCTGGCGAGGGCGAGCCTCTCGGCGGGCGTGGCCGGCACCTTCTGAGCGCGCCCTCCGCCTTGACCCCTGCTCGTGCCTGGTCCACACTCTTGCGGATGCGCTCGCTTGCAAGCTCTGCGACTCTGCTCGGTGTGCTCCTGGTGGCAGCCCCGGATGTTGGGGCTCGCCCCCCGGGCAAGACGCGTATCCAGCGCAAGGCCGTCCGTCTCATCACTGCCACCGCCAGGATCCGCCGTGGCCGCGTGCGGCGCGCCCGCGGGGCTGCCACCCACCGCGCTCTGCTTGCGGCGGTGTGGGAGTGGGTGGAGCCCCGGCTCGCATCGGGCAAGGGCCGACGGCGCCTCAAACGACACATCTCCCGCCGGGTGAGAAAGCTCATCCGCTGGTTTCGTACGCGCAAGATCTCCCGCAAGGGCGCTCGTCTCACGGTGCTGCTGGCGGTCATCCTGGACGAGCAGGCCATCCGCGCGCGCCTCGAGGCCCTGGGAGCTCCTTTGAAGAAGCCCGGGGTACTGATCCTGGCCCACTGCGACCTGGGGGACCTGGAGCGCCCCATCTCCGCCGCCCTCGGGCGGAGGTCCATCCAGGTGGTGAGGGGGCCGTGGAGCGCGGACAGGAGGAGAGAAATGGTGGTCACCGCCGCCTCCAACCTGCCAAAGGTGGCGGCCTGGGCGAGGGCTGCCAATGGTGCCGCGGTGGTGGTGGCGCGGTGTGAGTCGCGAGCGCTGGGCTCCATCGTCGCCGCAGGGGTCACGGGGGTGCGCGTCAAGGTGGTGGTGCAGGCCATGGCTCTGGGTGGCCCCAAGGGGATGAGGATGCTCATGCACCTCAGCCAGACTGGGCTGGGACACCACGCCGAGGAGAGGCGGGCCGGAGCTTTGGCCCTCGGTCGCGCCCTGGCCAAGGTCTCGGTGGCCCTGGCCAAGGGGCTAGGGGCGAAGCTCCCCTCGGGTCCATCCAGGGCGCTCCTGGTGCGTCTTCGAGGCCCGGTGGACCTGGGGAGCGTGCTCCGGATAGCGCGGTCGCTGACGGTGCAGCTAAAGGGGGTGTCGGTGGTGCGTCCCAGGCGGTTCGTGCGGGGCTCCACCTGGCTGTCGGTGGAGACCGTCCACTCTCCCCGCCGCCTCCTCGAGCTGCTGCGCACCCTGCAGCCACCGCCCGGCTGGGCATTGAAGGTGGCGCCAGGCAAGGTTTCCGGCACCCTGGACCTGGTGGCCACCGTCGCGGAGGATGGCTCATGAGGTCTGCTGTCATGGGTTTGGGCTGGGCTGCGGCCACGGGCATTTGGATCCTGGTGGCCGCGGCCGGCTGCAACTGGATGGCCGCGAGGCCCGCTCCCAACATGCGACAGGGGCTGGTTGTCAGGTGCAACAAGCCAGCGACCCTCTTTCTGAACGAGCGCATGGTGGGCACCCTCAGTCGGCCAAAGGGGATGCGGGTGGGGTTGCCCCCTGGCTCCTACAGGCTGGTGCTGCGGCTGCCCGGCTACTTTACCCGGTACCTGGACGTGAAGGTGAAAAAAGACCGGTACAAGGTCCTGACGGTGCTCATGCGTCGGGAGCTGGATTGATCCCGGCGGATCGGCGCCGCTGGGACCGACTGGCAGGCGGTGGAGCGGCAAGGGCTGGCTGAACCTGGAGACATCCCATGAACATCTATGACGCCATCGGATTGATCGAGCAGTTCCTCGAGACCTACCCCTCGGAGCACGGGGGGGTGCCTGCCCCCTGGGCTCCAACGGAGACCAGGATCCTGCCCTCGGGGGACGACAACGACCACATCAAGCTCTGGTTCAACTTCGGGCCGCAGGTGCCCGAGGATCAGATCAGGATACTGCTTGCGCAGCTCGAGGACGGGCTGGCCAAGGATCTTCCCGAGCTGAGCCAGTACACCCTGGAGATCCGCGGGGATGCCTTCTGAGCCTGGCAGCCGCACTTTTTCGGAGACGCCGACCTTGGCTCGGTCTACCTGACCATCGCCGGGTTGATGTGGGTCAGGTATCGCTTGAGCACAACGGGGACCTGGGGTGCGATCTTGCCCTTCACGGTCAAGACAGAGGGCAGATCCCCCCTCGCCTTCAGCCAGCGGGAGGGCTTTATCCCTGCCAGCGCGGACGCGAGGCCCTGGTGGTCGCTCCCGGACTGGATCAGCGCCAGGTGCGCGGACGCGAACCCCCGCACGGCCGGCGCGCCCCGGATACGGGCGAGCATGAGACGAGCGGCAGTGACAGCTCCGGCGTCGGCCACGCGGCAGGCCTGCCGTGCCACCGCAGCAACGGCGGAGGCCCTCCGGTCCAGCCGCAGCATTGTCCTGGCCAGGCGCTCGGCGGCGCGAGCGCGGGTCCGAGCGCGGGCAGACTCGGCCCGGCGCCCGAGCTTGTCCAGGAATATGGCCAGGGCCAGGTGATAGCGCTGGTTGCCAGGGCTCAGGGCGGTGGCGGCCCTGTAGGAGCGCAGGGCCTCCTTGTGGCGTCCCCTTCGGTCCAGGGCCCGGGCTAGCCCGAACCGGGCCGAGGCCAGGCCTCTGTCCCGGCGCAGGGCGTATCGGTAGAGCCGCTCTGCACGACCATAGCCGCCGGAGTCCCAAAGGAGGTCGGCGAGGCGGCTGAGGTCCAGGCTGTTTCGCGGGTTGGCCTTCAGGGCTCGCTCCAGCTCTGCCCTGGCCCTGGTGGGGTGGCCCAGCCCCATGAGCACCTCCGCCCGGGCGGAGCGGAGGTCGGCTGCGCCGGGCACCAGGGCCAGCCCGCGGTCCAGCAGGCGCAGGGCCGCTGGCAGGTTGCCATCCACCAGAGCCAGCCTGGCCCGCCGAAGCAGCAGGCCGGCGCTCTGGCGCAGCAGCTTCTGGGCCTTGAGAAAAAAGCCCTCCGCGCGCCTGAAGCGCCTGGTCTGCATCATCAGGTTTCCCATGGTAAACAGCACCGAGGCTCGCCTGGGGTAGCGCCGAAGGGCGTGACCAATGGCCTCTGCCATTCCCACCATGGGATCCGGGTAAAGGGTCGGGTCCAGCAGCTCGCAGCGCTTGCTAGCCAGCTTCCTGAGCGCTGCAAGGGCCACGGCCGGTCGCCCCGCCCTCTTCTCCAATAGGACCTGGAGCATGAGGTAGCGGGGCCTGTCTCCACCGAGGGTCAGGGCCCGTCGCAGGGCCTGGCGGGCCTTGTGCTGGTTTCCCGACATGAGCGCTGCCGTGGCTGCCCAGTAATGTCCGTCCACGTAGGAGCCCCCGAGGGCCAGGGCCCTGTCAAAGTCCCGCGCGGCGCCCTTGGGGTCACCGCCCATGAGTCGGCAGAGCGCCGAGGCGGTGGCCAGAGCCGGCGTGTCTCGGCTCCTTCGCAGGGACCTGAGGGTGAGGATGGCCATGGATGCCCGACCCCCGGCGGCCTGGGAGGCCGCCCGAAGGAGCCCGGCCCAGCGAGTGCCCCGTGGGGAGCGAGCCGCGGCTCCGGTGGTGCCAGTCACCCAGAGCGCAGCCAGGGTGGTGGCCACGAAGAGTGCCTTCATCTAGGTGCCGATCATGACGATGAAACGCACGGTGCGGGCCTCGATGCCATAGGCCACGTCCAGGCCCACCGACCCCATGGAGAGAGGGCGGATGTAGATGCGCAGGCCTGCACCGATGCCGTTGTTCCAAAGGGTCCGGTCCCTGGGCCCGGTGGCGTGGGGGAGAAAGTAGCGTCTCAGGCCGTTTCTCTCGTGCAGCCGGGTCACCTCCTGGCCTCCGTCGCGATAGAATATCCACGCAGAGTCGTAGACAGCCACCGCTCGGAACATGAACCAGCCCAGGGTGAACATGTGCACCTTGTACTGCACCCGGAGCCTGGTCATGGTGTCGCCGGCGAGCTGCTGGGAGATGTATCCCCGCAGGGCAGTGCCGCCAGTGCGCAGCTCCCGGAAGTAGGGGGCGTTGTGGGTGGCGGCCTGCTCGGCAAAGATGGTGAGGTTGTGGCGCGCACCCATCTCCCGGCTCCCGCCGAAGTTGAAGCCGTGCCGATAGGTGAGCGCCCAGGTGACATAGTCGAGCTCCCCTCCCAGGTTGGTGGAGGCGATGTCCATGGTCCACATGACGTCGAAGCCTCGCATCATGCCGTAGATGGTCTGGCTGCGGGCAATGGCGGCCTTGAGCTGGATCCGGGCATCGCGCTTCCACCTCCAGAACTTTCCACGCTCGTCGATGCTGTCGGTCCAGATGCCGTTGTCCTGGAGCAGGGCCATGGGCCCCACGTAGTAGGAGCGGCCAATGTCGGAGACCGGCAGCTCCAGGCTCCCCGCCGGGCAGCGCTGGAGGCTGAACTTGCTCGCGGGGTTGGAGCGCAGGCAGCGCGGGATGGCAAAGTCCACGAGGCCAAACTGGTACTTGATGCTGGTGCGCACCCAGTTGAACCAGAAGTAGCCGAGGGCCAGGCCGGTCATGAACTGCTGGAAGGTTTGAGAGCGCAGCAGGGTGCCCTTGCGGATGCCCTCGGCCGTGGGGTCGTACTCCTTGAGGTTGAAGCGCTGATAGTCCAGCTCGATGGACCACATCACCGGGGAGAAGAGGATGTTGGGGTCCTTGTACTGCATGGTGAAGCGCTGGGCCTCGTTGTTATAGCCCGCAAAGACTCGAAGCAGCTTCCCCGAGCCCAGGAGGTTCTTTTCCTTGAAGAGCACCGAGCCCCCGTAGTTGCCATCGGAGTAGGAGAATGCGGGAGAGATGATCCAGGTGATGCGTTCGGTGATGGTGAGAAAGAGCACCACGGACCTGGGCTTGGTCTTGTGTACCTCCCAGTTGATGATCACCGACTTGCAGAAAGGAGAGGCGAGGAGGTTCCGTCTGATCCGATCCCTCACCTCCAGGGTAAAGGGGTTGCCCAGGGGGACCCTGGCGTGGAGTAGCACCATGCCCCTGGCGGTCTTCTTGTTGCCCATGACCCTCACCCCGACGATGGTGAAGCCGATGCCAGGGGCCTTGCTCGGGTCCATTTGAGCGGGCCGCAGGTGCGGGCCCACGGGTCCGGGGCGTCCGCCAGGGGCCGAGGCGCCAGGGGATGCGCCAGGCCGCCCCGGAGAGGCTCGCCTCGGGCTCCCCCAGGGCATGTGAGACCGCGGAGATCTCCGCACCTTTGTAGGGGGAGGTCCCGGCACGGGACGCGCTCGGGGCCTCGACGGCGATGGTCCCGAGGTGCCGGGTCGCCGTGGGCGCACCTTCGCGGGAGGAGAGCTGCCGGTCCCAGCTTCGCCCGGGCGCGTGGCCCCGGGCTTGTCGGGCTTTTTGGGCGTGGCCCTGTCGGGCTTTTTGGGCGTGGCCTTGTCGGGCTTTTTGGGCCTGGCCTTGTCGGGCTTCTTGGGCCTGGGAGGTTTGCGAGGTCGCTTCCTCGGGGTTCCATAGATGCGAGAGGAGGTGGGCTGCGCCAGGAGCCCGCCTGGCAGGGAGACGAGGCCCCCCAGCAGTACACATAGGTGGAGGCGTAGCATGGTGAAAGGATATCCCCCACCCCCAGGTCGGTCAACGCGGAAGGGGGTATGGAGCCAGACCCATGGGCGGGTGCGTGGCCGGGGAGCCCATGGCGTGCCCGGCACCGGTGCCCATGGGCCCGTTTCTTGGGCCCAACCCGGGGGACCTGAGCCTGTTGATCTTCCGGAGCCTCTTTCGAAGCTCCTGCAAGGTGCGAGCGCGATTGCCGGCGGGGCCGTGCACCTCCGAGTCGGCCATCTTCACAAAGCAGGTGGCAAAGGCGGCGCAGGTGCGCTTTCGATAGCATCGATCCATGTCGGCCTGCTGCTGCCTGGCCTTCTTCGCGAAGCGGGCGCACACGAGGTCCAGGTCTTCCAGGGAGCGCCTGAGACGGTCGTTTACCTTTCGCAGAAAAACGGTCCGCTGGCCGCCATCCAGGCCCAGCTCGTCGGCCTTTAGCTCGTTGATGCTCTGGGCGCAGCTCCCCACCCGGCGGAAGAAGCTCTTGCAGGCCTGGCCTGGGGTGAGGGAGAGCAGCTCCTTGGGCGGAGGCGTCTCGCGCTTCTTGCACCCGGCGCCCTGAAGGATCGCCAGGCCCAGGAGCAGAGATGCTGCTTTCTGGCCGAGCCTCATGGATCCGAGGCTAGCAGCTAGCCGGTCTCCCGACAACCTCGAGCCCGTGCAGCGAGCCACCTTGCCATGAGCCCACCGGTGCCTGGAGCGAGTTGACTGGGCCGTGACCCTCGGGCACCATTTGCACGCTGCCATGACAGTCCAGACAGATCCGTTCGTCGGTCGACTGATCCAGGACACCTGGAGGGTGGAGGAGTTCGTGGCCCGTGGCTCCATGGGATCGGTGTACCGTGCCACGAACGTGAAGATCGGCACCCCCGTGGCGGTCAAGGTGCTCAACCAGGAGTTTCTGCACGACGAGGAGATTCGCGCCCGGTTCCGCAGGGAGGCCACCATCTCCTCCCGCTGCGACAGCCCCCACCTGGTGAAGGTGATGGACCTTGTGGTGGAGCCCGATGGCTACGTGGCCCTCATCATGGAGTGGCTGCACGGAGAGAGCCTGGCGGCGTTGCTGAAGCGACGGGGCTCGCTCTCGGTGTCCGAGGTGCGAACATTGCTGGGCCAGGTTGGAGAGGGGCTCGCAGAGGCCCACGCAGCGGGCATCATCCACAGGGATCTCAAGCCAGGCAACATCTTCCTGGCCGAGTCTGGCCACGGCGGTCTCGTGGTCCCAAAGGTCCTGGACTTTGGCATCTCCAAGGTCCTGGAGGAGGGGGCGGACCTGACCGGAACCGCCACCATGATGGGCACTCCACACTACATGCCGGTGGAGCAGTTCGACTCCAGCCGAGACGTGGATTCACGTGCGGACATCTACGCGCTGGGGGTCATCTGCTACGAGCTGCTGGCCGGTCGGAGGCCCTTTGCCGGCTCCTCTCCAGTGCAGATCCTGAACAAGATCACCACCCAGGACCCACCACCGTTGCCAGAGGGGGTTCCCGCTTCGGTGGCGGCCGTGGTCCTCAAGGCCATGGCAAGGGATGCCAGCCACCGCTTCTCCACGGTGGAGGAGCTGGTGGATGCCTTTGGTGCCGCCGCCGACGGCGGCGAAATGGGAGCCCAGGCCGGGGAGAGAGGAGCCGGCGTGGGGGTGTACGAGGAGGGCGATCACCTCGAACGGGAGCGGCTCCCGGTCACGCCCTGGCGCCGCTGGAGGCTGGCCATGGTGGGTGGCGCCCTTTTGCTCACGCTGGCCGGAACCGGGCTGGCGGTGGGCCTCTGCGGCCGGAGCACCGAGCCCCTGCTTCCTGGCTCCACCATTGGAGGAGTGCAGCGGAGCCCGGGGAGGTGGCGGCTGCTGCGCACCCTGCAGCCCAGAGGGAGCGCGGCCCGCGCGCTCGCCATAGATGGTGCGGGAGCCCTGGTGGCAGGGGTCTCCCTGGGTGGCGAGCTGCGGCTCTGGCGGCTGGATGGAGCAAGGCCCCCAGAGGTCCACGGCCTGGTGGCCAGGACGGCGGCCCTCTCACCAGATGGACGCCTCCTGGCCCTGGGGGACGAGCAGGGACGGCTCTCCTTGCGCAGCCTGGCTCCGGGGGGCGCTCGGGGCGCAGGCGAGGTGGTCCTGGCAGCTCCCAGGCACCAGGCGGTGCTGGCCCTCGCCTTCTCCGGGGACGGAAACCGCCTGCTCTCTGGCGACGGGACGGGAAATGCCCGGGTCTGGGACGTGGTGAGCCGGCGCATGGTGGCGCTCTTGCCGGGTAGCTCCTCGGTGGTCGCGGTGGCCCTCTCAGGGGATGGGGCGCTGGCGGTGGTGGCCCACCGCGACGGGTCCGTGGTCTGCTGGGACGTGGCAGCGGCCCGACGGAGGGTGAGGTTGACCGCTCACGTGGGGGGGGTGACTGGGCTCGCCCTGCACCAGGGGTCTGCTCTGCTGGTCACTGGCGGCGCGGACGGCCTGGTCAGGGTCTGGCGCCTGCCCGGCGCTCGGCCCACAGGGGAGCTGCGCGCGGCCGAGGGCCCCCTGGCGGCGGTGGGGCTCTCTGAGGATGGTCGGCGGATCCTCTCCGCCGGGGTGGACGGCACCGTGAGGATATGGGATCAGCGCCGGGGCAAGCTCCTGGCAGAGGTTGTCGCCGCTGCGCCCCTTACGGGCGCAGCCCTGGCCCTCTCCGGCCGGCTGCTGCTCCTCGCTGGTCCAAGAATGGGGGTACAGGTCTGGGCGCCACCTCCTCGGTCTGAGGCCCAGCCTCGGGAGAGTCGCTAGAAAACGTAGGCCGCCTCCAGGCCCACGGTGTAGCGGTCACCCATGGAGGCCCAGTCACCGAAGCCGATCTTGGCGCCCACGGAGAAGGCCCAGCGGGGCAGCACGTACCGCATGCCCGGGTTGAGGCCGAGGTAGGCCTGGCCCGGGTAGAGGGTGGCGTCGGATCGGCCTGGGAAGCGGAAGAGGCCCGCCAGCTCCAGGAGAAGCTCGAAGCTGCCCTTGCCGGGCATCTGCCATGGGAGGCGAAAGACATTGTGCAGGTGCACGGCCTGGAAGAAGGGGTACTCGGCCCCCTGTGGCACTATTGCCATGATGAACGGGGTGTAGGCCAGCCAAAAGGAGTAGTACCTACCGAGCACCATCCCGAAGCTGGCGCCCAGCTCCATGGCCCCCCAGCGCATCTCGTTGACCCCGTCGCCCAGGGCGTCCCGCAGGGGAGGCCGCGGGTGGCGCTGGCGCGAGAGGACGGACGTGGCCGTGGGCAGGGTGAAGCGCAGGTAGGCTGAGAGCTGGCTCTTGACGTGCTTTCCCCCCGGCATCCAGCGTCCTCGCCTGGTGGTCGAGTCTCCGACGAGGTAGCGCGCATAGATCCGGGTCACGCCCAGGTCGACCCGGGTGTGGTGCTCGTCGATGGCAGGGGGGACGTCCACGTGGTCGTCCAACAGCTCCAGCGCCGAGAGAGAGCCTCCCAGAGCCAGGCCGCCGGTGGAAGGGACGGCCCACTCTCCGCCCAGCAGCAAGCCGCCTCGGCTGGAGGTGACGTGGCCCCAGCCGGTGGTCAAGGTGGAGCCCACCTGAAAGGCGAGGGTGGCGAAGACCCTGCTTTGCACCGCGTCTCCAGGAGGAACCAGGAGGAAGGCGCCAGTGCTCAAGTGCTGGGCGGGCGCAGGAGCCACGAGAGGGGGCGCCGGAGCGGCGCTCGCCAAAGGCGACGCTAAGAGCGACAGGGCCGCCCAGGTGAGCGCGATCGAGAGGAGGGATCTCATGGGGGCCTCAGTCGGCGGTGTTGGGGCCGATGGTGTTTCGGAGATAGCTTCCGCGGCCAGTCGTCCAGAGCATGCAGTTCTCCGACGAGCCGGGAACGGTGAACACATCCAGGCCGTGGTCGATGGTCAAGACCAGGATCTCCAGGGTGCCGTCGCCATCCAGGTCCGCCACCGTGGGAGCGGCGGCTGCGCCGATGCCGTTGCCCGAGTCGCCGTTTTGCCCGGGGAGGGCGATGTCGTGGAGCTTCTTGCCAGCCGCGCTGAGCACCACCAGGTGACCGTCCCCGTCGTCCTCACCAAAGGTGCCGAAGATGAGCTCCGGGCGGCCGTCCCCGGAGAGGTCCGCCACCACCACCTCCGAGGCGTACAGGAGGTCCTTCCCGCGGCTGTAGTCGTAACGCCAGAGCAGCTTGCCGGTGGCGTTGAAGCAGTAGATGTAGCCGTCGTTGACCGGGGCCACCAGCTCGGGGAGCTCATCTCCGGTGATGTCCACGATGGTTGTGGCGGGGACCCCTCCTGGGGGGTACCAGTCGTCGTCCGTGAAGGGGTGCTCCGAGAGGGGAGGGATCTCCCATCCTGGGTGGCGTCGCATGGAGCGGTTGCCCGTGGCGGCGTGGTCACCGTCGAACACGAAGAAGGCGTAGTGGTAGGTGTGGTAGGGCTCATCCATCTCGGCGTTGGCGACTCCGATTACCTCGTTGAGACCGTCTCCGTCGAGGTCTGCCACAGCGGGTGGGGAGGCGGTCCACTGGGCCCACATGGTCCAGGCGGGGTGGGGCCACTGGCCCTCGTGGTCGTGGTAGTGGCGGTCCTCCACGTCAGGATCGATCCAGCGAATGAAGGTTCCCCAGTCCATGGGATCGCCCTCGAACTCTCCGCCCCGGCGGGTGTAGTACGTGTCCGCCTGCACCGACACGCCGTCCAGGTCGAAGGCCATCATCTCGTGGGTGTCGTTGGTGACGATCACCTCCAGCTCTGGATCGTCATCGATGTTGCCAGCGGCCACGTTCAGCCCGAAGCAGCCGTATCCGTGATGGCCATAGCGGTTCTGGTCTCCCCCCGGGCCGGTCTCCTGGTTGTACCTGGGCCAGGCCTGCCAGTCGGTGAGCCCTGCGGGCTGAAAGTCGTTGCCGTCTGCGTCCAGGACGAACACCCGTGGCGCCTCTCCGCCTCCTGGGGCCTCCCCGGTCTCGGTGGTGGCTGCCAGCACCTCGATGCGTCCGTCGCCGTCCAGGTCGGCGGCAGCCAGGGAGCGCACCTCCGGATCGTTGCAGCAGGTCACATAGGGCCAACCCGGCTTGATCTGCAAGCTGGAGTCGAGCCACTCGTAGGCGGCGATGGCGCCGTCGCCCGAGCCCACCACCACCTCGGTGATGCCGTCGCCGTCCAGGTCAGCGACGACCTGGGGCGCGTAGACCCGACCGTGGTGAAATGTGCCCGATTCAGCCGTGGCGAGCAGCTCGCCCTGGGAGTCCCACACCGCGATGTCGTAGAAGGCGGCGACGATCTCGAGCTTTCCATCCCCGGTAAGGTCCACGGCCGCGGGCGAGGCGAACCAGCCGGTGTTGCCAATGGAGAGGTTCCGCACGAACCTGGGCCTGGAGACGCTGGTGGACCCGGAGGCGGCTTGTGAGCACACCCGCGGAGTTGTCTCCTGCCCACACCCGGTGGCTCCTCCCAGGCTCAGCAGAGAGCCCAGGCAGGCGGTGGCGATCAGACCCGAAATGAAACCAGCCCTGAGCTTCATGTAACACCCCCGATGGTTAGCCCATCATATCACAGTCAGCCACGCGAGCATGATCTGGGCGTGTGATCGTGATCGCTGACCCCTGGTGCATTTGTGGGTGTGCCGGCGGAAACATCGTGTTACAAAGAGCGATTGAGTGACAACCACAGACCACGGCGTGCTGCGTGGTCTGTGGCCTGGAGTGCTCCGGGAGGTAGGCGACCATGGAATGTTTCAAAGCTCGTCCACTGGTCTGGTTGGCCCTGGGGAGCTGGCTTTTCCTTACGGCCTGCTCGGGCGAGCCGCCCACTGCTCCAGACAGCCAGCAAGAGGACCTGAACGATGCCTACGCCGAGCTGATGGCCACCGAGGGAAAGGCCGACGGTGCCACGTGCAGCGGTGTTCGCCCTCCGGACAGCAGCGGCTTCGATGGGCGCATTGCCATCACATTCGACGACGGGCCGGACCTGGATCGGACGCCGCGGATCCTGGAAGTGCTGGCGGCTCACCATGCGACAGCCACCTTCTTCATCAATGGCAAGAACGTGCGCACGGATGCACATTGGGCCCTGCTTCGCCAGATGCGCGATGGGGGACACATCCTGGGCAACCACAGCCAGAACCACAAGAACTCTCGCAACCTGGATGCCGACGCCTGGCGCCTGGAGGTGCAGGGAACCCACGAGATCCTCGCGACCGTGCTGGGCGAGGTGGATCTGCAGCCGACGTTCTTTCGCTTTCCCTTCGGGTCGGCCAACTGCACGACCTACGGTGTGGTCACCGACCTTGGCTATCACGTCACCGGGTGGCACATCGACAGCGCAGACTGGTGCTTCAACTCCTCCACCGGAGGGTACGGCCACTGCGACGAGCGGACCTTCCGATACGTGCCCGACTCCTATCGGGACGACTTCGCCGGGTTCGTGCTCTACCAGGCCGAGGCGAACCAGGGTGGGATCTTGCTCTTCCACGACGTCAAGAGCTACACGGTGGAGCACCTGGACGAGGCGCTCACGGCCCTGGAGGACTCCGGCTTCACCTTCACGCGCCTGGATGACATCGAGACCTTCCCCCTGCTAAACGGCGTGATCCCGCCCAGATCCCCCTGGGTGGGAGATCCCTGCGAAGACAACAGTGACTGCGGTTTTCTGTCCGGAGATGTGGGTGGCTTCTGCTTCACCTACGAGAGCATTGAGGACGGGTTCGTGCACGGGTTCTGCTCCCTGCCCTGCGAGGGCTACTGCCCGGACCAGGACGACACGGCGCCCACCTTCTGCGTGGAGTCCCCCACGGCCGGGGAGGGCATCTGCGTGTCCAAGGCCTACCCCACCAACGAGTCCTGTGCCGCAATCCCGGGCACCGCAGCCCAGGAGGTGGACCGCTTCCTCGGCTCCAGCGGCGCCGCCGCCGGCACGGCGCTGGTGTGCGTGCCCAGGTAGTCGGTCCAGGGTGGCGCGAAAGGCCGCGTCGCTGCTGCACTGTCCCCCGGCCGCTTTGCCGCTAGCCCGCGGTGAGCGGGCCACGTGCTGACAGGGTTGACGCCTGGTGCGTGGCCACCCATAATCGCTGCCCAATCGGGCCGCGGTCGGCCCTCGGGTGGCCATTGCCCTCTGTGCCAGTGAACATCGCGGTGCTCCTGTCCGGCGGCGGATCGAACATGGAGGCCATCTGCGCCGCGGCCTCGGCGGGGCTCATCGGCGTGCGGGTGGCTGTCGTGGCGTCGGACTCGCCTGGAGCGGCGGGCCTTCGGCGGGCCGCCCGCCGGGGGATCCCGGCCCATGCCCTCGACTGGCGAGGGCATGGGAGCAGGGAGGCGCACGAGAGGGCCATGCTGGCCGCGCTGGCACCTTACGAGCCCAGGATGCTGGTGCTGGCGGGATACATGCGCATGGTGACCCCTGTGCTCTTGGGGCACTTCAACGGGCCCGGGATGTTGGGGGTGGTGAATGTGCACCCGGCGGACACCAGAGCGTACCAGGGGGTGCACGGCTATGAGTTTGCGTTGGGGCTCACCCACAGGGGGCCGCGCCTCTCCGAGACCTGGATCACGGTTCACTTCGTGGACCAAGGCATGGACACGGGCCCGGTAATTGCCCGGGCGCCGGTGGTTGTGCACCCAGACGACACCCTGGAGGATCTCAAGGAGCGCGGGCTGGCGGTGGAGCACCAGCTCCTGCCGCGGGTGGTGGACCGGGTCGCCAGGGGCCTCGTTCGTATCGAGAACAACCGAGCGGTCTTCCTGGATTGAAGCAGGAGCACCGTGGATGAGCGCGGGGTGCCGCCCCGCTGGAGGAGCCCATGGCTGTCAACATAGTGGAGCAGACAGACGACCTGGTGAAGATCCGGCATGTCCTGGTGAGCGTGTCGGACAAGTCCGGCCTCGAGGAGCTGGTCTTTGGGCTGCTGGAGGCGTGCCCTGGGGTGCGCTTCTTCTCCACGGGTGGCACTCACGCCCGGCTGGAGGAGATCCTCGGCTCGGCAGCCGCCGGGCAGCTCGTCCGGGTGAGCGAGTACACCGGGCAGCCGGAGACCCAGGGGGGCCTGGTGAAGACCCTGGACTTCAAGATCTACCTGGGGCTCCTCACCGAACGGTACAACCCGGCTCACCGCCAGGATCTCGCCCGCACCGGAGCCGTGCCCATCGACCTGGTGGTGGTGAACCTGTACCCCTTTGCCAAGACCGTGGCCGATCCCGACGTCACCGTGGAGCGGGCCCGGGCCAACATAGACATCGGCGGCCCCTGCATGATCCGCGCGGCGGCCAAGAACTACCTGCGGGTGGGCGCGGTGGTGGATCCGGCGGACTATGGTGACCTCGTGCAGAGGCTCCGCGGAGCCGGGGGGTGTCTGGATCTGGCCACCCGTTTCGAGCTGGCCCGCAAGGCTTTCGTCCACACGGCAGAATACGACGAACACATAGCCAGGTTCTTGGGCGACTCCTCCGTTGAGGCCATGCGTGGTTGCTACAGGCTGGCAGAGCCCGGGCCAGGGGGGCGGTGAGCATGCCTTCGGCAAGAGACCTCAAAAGAGCGTATCGCACGGTGATGGACGATCACTTCCCCCCGCGCATGGAGCTGGCATTCGTGGACGGCGACCGGCGCCAGGAGCTCATCTACGAGAAGGTGAGCTGGGTCATAGATGGGGTGGAGAAGGGGCTGCGCTACGGCGAGAACCCCGGCCAGGAGGCGGCCCTCTATCGCCTGAAGGAGGGGAACCTGGCAATAGGCGAGGTGGAGCTGCTGGGTCCAGGTCAGGGCCTGGTGACCGATCTGGAGCTGCTGCAGTCGGGGAAGCATCCGGGCAAGACCAACCTCACGGACGTGGACAACGCCCTGAGCATCCTCCGGTACCTGGCCGACCGGCCGGCGGTGGCCATCATGAAGCACAACAACCCCTGCGGCGTGGCGGTGCGCTCCTCCCTGGAGGACGCCTACACCGCCGCCAACATGGCGGACCGGGTGGCCGCCTTTGGGGGGGCCGCCGTCTTCACCAGGCCGCTGGACCGGGCCACCGCGGAGGGGGTGGTTGAGAACTACCTCGAGGTGGTTG
>JAJRWW010000731.1 GCA_024276595.1 Myxococcota bacterium | reverse complement strand
GCTGAAGGCCACCACCAGGGCCCTGTTTGGGGCCACCCCGACCGCTTCATGGGCTGGGGAGCTCAGGGTCACCTCGGGGGGGGTCCTGTCGCTGTCCGTGCCCGAGGCGCCCCCACAGCCTGTCACGGCCAGAACCAGGCCTAGCAGCGCGCATCCCATTTGCCATGGCCCCATCCGCCCTGCCCTGGGCGGTCGCCCGATGCCTTCAGCACACTGCTCCACACGTGGACTCATGATCTCCTCCTCAGCCTTCCATCATCGTCCCTTTGGGGAAAAAAACAGAAACACTATCAGATCACTACAGCTTTGCATGGCAGCCGGCCCATGTCCAGCATCCTCTGCGCGATCCCCTTTGGCTTGCTTGAAGGCGAGGAGACCGAGCACGGAAGCTACCGCGAAAAAGCTCGCGAGTGGATCTGAGCGGACGGTACTTGGCTGCCTGGCGCGAAGCTCCCAGGCCGCTCGTAGCTGCCTGGAAGCGGCTCAGTCGATGCGCTCGCACCAGCCGAAGGGGTCGTCTCCCTCGCCGTACTGGATGGCCAGGATGGTCTCGTACAGGCGGCGGGCCAGGGGGCCGGTGGAGCCGTCACCCACGGTCAGCCTGTCTCCCTTGTAGGCGATCTCCTTCACAGGCGTGACGATGGCGGCGGTGCCGGAGCCGAAGACCTCCTCGAGGGCGCCTTCCTTGCCCGCCTCGAAGATCTCGTCGATGGAGAGCCGCCGCTCCTGGGTGGGGATGCCCCAGTGGGCCAGGAGGCGGAGCACTGAGTCTCGGGTGATGCCCGGGAGGATGGAGCCCGTAAGGGGGCTGGTGACCACCTCGCCGTCTATCTTGAAGAAGATGTTCATTGTGCCCACCTCCTCCACGTACCTTCGCTCCAGGGCGTCCAGCCACAGAACCTGGGCGTAGCCCTCCTCCCGGGCGGCCATCTGCGCCTTGAGGCTGCCGGCGTAGTTGCCTCCGGTCTTGGCCTCGCCCATGCCGCCGCGTACCGCGCGCACGTACTCGGAGGATGCCCAGATGCCCACCGGGTTGAACCCCTCGGGGTAGTAGGCGCCCACCGGTCCGATGATGATGAAGCACAGGTAGGTCTGCGAAGGGGCCACCCCCACGTAGGGATCGGTGGCTATGACAGTGGGTCGAATGTACAAAGAGCAGCCCGGCGAGCCAGGGATCCACTCCCGGTCCAGGAGCACCAGCTTGCGGGTGGCCTCCACCATCAGGTCCACGTCCAGCGGAGGTATCACGAGCCGCTCACAGGAGCGGTTGAGGCGCTCGAAGTTGTCCCTGTGGCGAAAGAGCCGGACGCCGCCGTCTCGGCCGCGGTAGGCCTTGAGCCCTTCGAAGACCTCCTGGCCGTAGTGCAGCACCATGGACGCCGGGCTGAGGGAGAGGGGGCCAAAGGGGACGATCCGGGGGTCGTGCCACCCCCGCTCCGGCTCATAGCTCATGCGGAACATGTGATCGGTGAAGATCCGGCCGAAGCCGAGCTGGCTGTCGTCGGTGGGGATGGGCTTTCGCTGGTCTTCTCTGCACGGGGTGATCTGTACTTCCATGGGGAGCCTCTCGATCTCCTGCTTCGTTGCCTGCTTCGTTGCCTGACAGGGATCGTTAGTAAGAAAAAAAGCCCCTGTCCAGTTGTCCCTGCAGGGGCTGGCCAGCTTTTCCGGGGAAGATCTTTCTCCAAGGCAAATACCATCCGCAAGGGAGTATATTGGGATATAATGACCTTCCTGAATCACCAGGAGGGTATGATGCGCGCTATTCGAAAGACCAGCTCGGTTGCCTTGGCAGGAGCGCTGGGGCTCCTCCTTTCGGTCGCCGGCTGCGGCGATGATGACGGCCAGAGCAACAACAACACGCCTCCGGACTGGACTGTCGGCACTGTGCTGGACTGGGTGGACGACGGGGTGCTGGCCCAGGTGGACGCGCCGTACGGCCCGCTGAAGATCCTCCGGCTGCAGGGCTCCCATTACGACATGGGGTATCAGTACGGGTACCTGCTCCAGGCAGACATCCAGTCCATCTGGGACGATCTCTTTGCCCCGATGATAGGAGAGGAGATGGGGGTCCCCCCTGATCTGGCCATCGACATGTTTGGGGCCCTCATGGACCAGGCGTGGGACCACGCCCTCCCCCACATACCCCAGAAGTTCCTGGACGAGCTGGACGGGCTGGGAGCGGGAGCTCTCGCCGCTGGCCACCCGGATCCCGACGGCCTGGTGGACATCGTGAGGCGCATAATGATGCTCGTGGACACCTCCCAGGCAGAGGCCTTTGGCGGTGACCTGGGCGAGATGCAGTCCTTCTTCAGCACCGGCTTCTCCGAGGGGGCGAGCCAGTACTACGCCCAGGCGTCCCTGGACCTGGATGGCTACGAGCAGCGCATGGCCATGGATGGCATGTTCGTGCCCACCCCCTTCATGGAGGCCATCCGGCGGGTGTCTCCCAAGCCGGCCTGCTCCTTCTTCGCGGCCTGGGGAGATCGCACCGACGGGCGGCAGATAGCCACCCGGGTGCTGGACTGGGCCGCGGACGTGGGCCTGAGCAGCTACGCCCTCATCACCGTTTTTGTTCCCGACGGGGGAGTGGCCAACGTCACGGTGGGCTTTGTGGGGATGCTCTCCACCTTCGCCGGGATGAACGAGGCCGGGGTGGCCCTCTCGGCCATCGGCTCCTCCAGCGTGCTGGACCGGCTCAACACCCAGTCCATCTCCATCAGAGGGCGGGATCTGCTCGAGACCGCCGAGAGCCTGGACGAGGCCGTGGCCATGTTCTCCGGGGACGTGAGCTCGGACCAGGTCGTGGCCACGTCGGTGGGGACGGTGGCGGGCATCTTCTACGGCGGCCCCGCGGGAGAGGGGGTGGGCGCCGAGGGGGCTGTCTCCGAGTTCAACGGGGTGTTCGCCTCCATGTTCCGATACGGGCCCGCACCAGAGTGCGCCGAGTCCGCCTTCCTGTACGAGTTTGCTGAGGATGGCACCACTGCCAACGCCTGGAACCACCAGGACGACCCGGACCTGGTGAACCTGGAGAGCGAGGCCTGCGAGATCGACGCCTCGGGCATGGTGCGCACGTTCATGGTGGACGCAAGCCAG